>DATKYA010000215.1:0-4793 GCA_035528775.1 Planctomycetota bacterium
CGCCCGCAACAACGAGGGCAACGGGTTCTTCTTCTGCGCCGACGTGACCGGCATCCAAGTGACGAACAACACGTTCGTGGGCAACAAGAAGAACGGGATCGGCGGCCTGGGGGGCGGTGGCGACAGCTTCAACGTCGTCAGCGGCAACGTCTGCTTCGCCAACGGCCAGCATGGCATCCAGGCCGAGAACGGCAAGGGCAACTCGATCACCGGCAACGTCTGCTTCGACAACTCGACGTCGGAGCCCGGCAAGTATGCCGGCATCGCGCTCGAGAACGCGACCGACACGACCGTCACCGGCAACATCTGCGGCAACAAGATCCAAAACAACAAGCCGGCCACGCAGGGCTACGGCGTGCTCGAAAGCGGCACGAGCGACCGCAACGTCATCACCGGCAACGTGGCTCGCGACAACACGGCGGGCACCATCGTGACCGTCGGCGCGGCCACCGTCGCGACCGGCAACGCCACGGCGGTAACGGAAAAGAAATGAAAAAGGCAAAACTGAAGATAAGTCGCACTCTGAGCTTTTTCCTTTTGCCTTTTTCCTTTTGCCTTCATGCTGGCGGATCGGCAGCCTTCACGACTTCGATGAAATCGTAGACGCCCCGGATCATCCGGCCCGGCTCGACGACGAGGAACTCATCCGGCGGCCATTCGCCGAGGATCAGGTTGCGGACAAGCCGGATGTTTCCGTCAAACGTCACGCATTCCTTGCCTTCCTTGTCGCACGCCTGCCTGAAGCGCTGCGCGTAGCCGAGGTGCGCCGTCTCCGGCAGATCGATGAACACCGCCTTCTTGTGGGCATCGCCCGGGAGCGGCGGATGCAGCGTCTCCCAGATGTATTTCGCGTTGTCTTCGCCGTACTGCTCGACGTACGCGGCGTAGGCGTCGCCGTAGTAGATCCTGCTCTCGCCCTCGTCGATGCGGAGGTAGTATTCGCCGCGTTCCATGTATCCGGCGGAGCTGAACGGCGTGCTGGGGGCGTCCCCGAACAATTCCTGGAAGCGCTCGCGGGAGCCGAGCAGGATCGTGCAGCAGTCGTGTGCGCGCGGGATGACGAGCCGCGTGGTGGCCGCGTGCAGGCCGATCGTCGCGTTCCCGCAGATGCCGAACAGCAGCACGATGGCGTCGTATCGTTTCGCGGATTGTTCCGCGGCATCGATCTTGGCCTGGATGGATTGGCGCAGGGAGTCGCAATGGACGTGTTCGCCGAGCTCGGTGAATTCGGCGTCGATCACGTGCGGCGATTGTGCGATGCAGGCGCAGGCCTCGCGCATGAAGACGTTGCAGGCGATGAGTTTGAGGAGCATTGTATGGCTATCTCGGAAGTGTGTTGTTTTCAGTGGACCAAGTGGACATAGTGGACCAAGTGGACTCAGTGGACGCGTCGGATCGGCGCCGCATTTTCCAGATGATGCACGCTGCCATACTTGCGGCAAAGCTCATGGCAGATATGCGCCGTGCTCCCGCAGTCTTGCGCGGAGCCTGCTGGCGTCGACCGACCGCACGAGGCCATCGGTTGCCATAGCGGCGGCCATGCCTGCGGCTTCGCCCACGGCCATGCAGCAGGGCATGATGCGGGTGCTGCCCTGTACGCTGCGGTCGGTGGAGATGCAGCGGCCGGCGACGAGGACGTTGTGCAGGCCCTTGGGCACCAGGCTGCGGTAGGGGATGCCGTGCGACTCGCCGCGCTTGTAGTTCTCGAATCGTTCCATCGCGCCTGTCTTGCCGGAGCGGAAGTCGTCGGCTTCGTCGGGCGTGTTGTGGATGTCGATCGGGTAGCTGTTTCGCGCGATCTCGTCATCGAAGCTCCGGCGGGCGAGGTAGTCTTCGAGCGTGATGACGTAATCGCCGGTGATGCGGCGGGACTCGCGGACTCCCATCAGCTCGCCGGACGCCGCGAGATAGGCGTTTGCGTAGGCGGCCGGCGAGAACTCCTTCATGCCGTCGTACATCTGCTTGACGAGCTTCCGGCCGTACATCATCGCCTGCGTCATGTGCCGGGGGTCGGTGGGGTCGGTGATCCACAGGTGGCCGGAGTTGTGGCAGACGGTCGACGGCCCCACGAGGAGCGTGATGAAATGGTAGTCCTTCACGAGCGGGTAGCGTCCGCTGTCGCGCATTGCGAAGAGGGGCGATGTTGGGTGATTGCCGAACGGTGCGGCCAGGCCGTAGTTGAGGGCGTATTCGTCGACGTTCGAGATCATGAAGCAATGGGTGGCGGGCTGGAGCTCGCCGGTGCCTTCGGCGCCCATCTCGAACGGCGCACCCGCCCACGCGCAGACGTCGCCGTCGCCGGTGCAGTCGACGTATGTCTTCGCCCGTACTGCGGTCAGCCCGGCCTTGTTGGCGAGCAGCACGGCAGTGACGGTGCCGCGGCCGTCGGTCTGCACGCCGCAGCAGCGGGTGTGGAACAGCACGATGGCGCCGGCTGCGGTCACCATGTCGTCCCAGACGCGCTTTAGGGCCTCGGGGTCGAGCCGCACCCAGTCGAGGGCATCCGTGGGCACGTGCGGGATGCCGGCCTTGCTGGCGGCGAGGACCTTCTCGGCAATGCCGCGGTAGATGATCTTCTCGCCATCGGTGAACGGGCACCAGGCGGCGAGCAGCCCGGCGGTTGCCATTCCGCCGAGGCAGGACGTGGCCTCGACGACCAGCGTGCGTGCGCCCTCGCGAGCCGCGGCGATCGCCGCCGCCGAACCGGCCGGCCCGCCGCCGAGCACGATCACGTCCCACGAATCGTCGAGCGGAATTTCGTGTTGCAGGTTGAGTGTTGCCATGTCTGGTAATCCCATTTTATGGAGGGCGAACACAAGGTTCGCCCCGACGGTGGATGACGGTTGCCGTCGGTCCCGCGAGGGCGAACACAAGGTTCGCCCCTACTTCATCCAGAGGCCGACGATCTGGCCGTCGGCGTTGGCGGAATGATGAATGATGAATGATCAGCCGCAAAGCTCCTCCGGATTCATTCCGCATTCATCATTCATCATTTCCCTCATCCTTTCAGCGCTCCCAGCGTGATGCCCTTGGTAATGTGGCGCTGGAGGATGATGTAGACGATGAGCGTGGGCAACATGATCAGGACGAGGCCGGCAAACGCCATGCCCCAGTCGCTGCGGTACTGGCTGGCGATCGTGACGTCGGCGAGGCCAAGCGGCAAGGTGCGGACGCCCTGCGAGCCTTCGCCCGACAGGAACATGAACGCGATGAAGAACTCGTTCCACGTGCCGAGGAAGCTGAAGATGCCGACGGTGATCAGGCCGGGCCTTGCCAGCGGGAGCATGATCGACCAGAACGCGCGGAACTCGCCGGCTCCGTCGAGCACTGCCGATTCGTACAGCGCACTCGGCAGCGACCGGAAGAATCCCGTCATCACGAAGATCGCGAACGGCAGGCCGAACGCGACGTAGGCGATCAGCAGCCCGGCGAGCGAGTTGAGCAGGTGCAGGCCCTTCATCTGGAAAAACAGCGGCACGATCGCGAGCTGCAGCGGGATCATCAGGCCGGCCAGGAAATAGAAGAACAGCGGGCGGGCACCGCGAAAGCTGAACCGCGACAGCGCGTACGCCGCCATCGACGCCAGCAGCAGCGTGAGGCAGATCGTGGCCGCCGTCACGACCACGCTGTTGAGGAAGTAGGCGGAGAAATGGCCGCGGGTCCAGGCGCTGGCGAAGTTGCCCCACTGCAGGTCGCCCAGCGCCGGCAGCGAAAACGGCCTCAGGAAAATCTCACGGTCGGTCTTCAGCGACGTCCCCAGCAGCCAGAACATCGGGTAGACGACCACCGCCGTGTAGCACAGCAGCAGGGCGTAGATCGAATGATGAATGATGAACGATGAACGATGAACGCGCAGTTGCTTTCCTCCGCCATTCACCATTCCGGATGCATCATTGCCGTTGGCTGCGTTCATCTTTCATCGTTCCTCATTCATCATTTCCTCAGAACTCCACCGTCTCGCGCCGCATCATCCGCAGCGTGACGACCGTTCCGAAGAAGACCATCAGGAACAGAAGCACCGCGATCGCGGCTGCCTCGCCCACCTTGAACTCCGCAAACATCGTCTGCACCATCCGCGTGCCGATCACGTGCACCTCGGTAGTGGGCGCTTGGTTGGTAAGCAGCCAGATCACTTCGAACGTCTTCATCCCGCCGATCACCATGAACACCACGGCAATCGAGAGGACGTCCCAGATCAGCGGCAGCGTGATTGATCGGAACTGCCGCCACGGGCGGGCGCCGTCCATTTCGGCGGCTTCGTAGAGGCTGCTCGGGATGCTCTCCATGGCGGCGAGGAACAGGATCATGTTGAACCCGCACGCTCCCCAGATCGACATCGGGATCAGCGCCCAGTAGAGGTGGTCCTGCGAGAGCCAGGCGAATCCGGCGAATCCCTGCAGCCAGGCGCCGGCGGAATCGATCCCGATCCACGACAGCCCCCGGCCGGCGGCCGCGAGCGCGGCGTTGATCGGGCCGCCCTGCGGATTGTACATGTGCATCCACAGCAGCGCGATGGTCACCGTGCCCAGCACGTTGGGGAAGAAGAACACGATACGGAAGAACCTTGAACCCCGAATCCCCCGGCTGATGCACGCCGCGAAGAACAGCGACAGCGGCAGCACGAACAGCGGAATGACGACCATGATGAACAGATTGTTCGTGAGCGCGATCCAGAAGGCGTCGCTCTCGAACAGCAGCCGGCGGAAATTCAGCAGGCCCACGAACGCCATCCCGGTGAGGCCGTCCCATCGGTGGGTGCTCCACGTGAACGACTTGGCGCACGGGACGATGAC
>DATKYA010000216.1:0-6674 GCA_035528775.1 Planctomycetota bacterium
CCGGTGTCCATTCCCAGTGTGAGGCCGGCGGGCCAGCCGACGCTGAAGAACTGCTTCGCCCGCGGGCCGTCCCACCGCCACGTCCGCCACGTCGAATACTCCCGCCGGCAACTGCCGGTCAGAAACATGGTGAGCATAATGACCGCGCACAGCCAGGCGGCAACGTTCGTGGCGATCGCCGCCCCGGCGATGCCCATCGCGGGGAATCCGAACTTGCCGAAAATCAGCACGTAGTCGCCCGCGAAGTTGACCACGTTGGACAGAATCGTTGCGACCATCGGGATCGCCGGCCTGCCCGTGGCCTGGAAGAACGCGCCGAGCGCCACCGACATCACCGCGCCGCCGAACCCGAACAGCCGGTACCGGAAATACAGGCTTTCCAGCTCCTGCACCTCTGCCTCGTGGGCGGTGAACCTGAAGATGGCCGGCGTGACGAACCACAGGCTGAGCGCCGCGACGCCGATGATGATTGAGACGTGGATCGCCTGCCACGCGAAGCGGGAGCATTCCTCCAGCCGGCCCCGCCCGAAGCTCTGCCCCACGAACGTGCTCACGCAGCTCACGATCCCCACGAAGAACGCGATCAGCACGTGATTGATGATGCCGGCCGGCACGATGGCGGCGATGTGGTTGCGGCCGAGCTGCGCCACGAACCACGAATCCACCGCCGTCATGATCGTGTTCGATCCGACGGTGATGATGATGGGAAATGCGAGCAGCACGACTTCGCGCAATGGCGACCAGCGCGTTTCCCGCGTGCTCAGGATTGAGTCGATGGTCAGCTTCACGAAAATCCCTGTCTTGAGAACAATCCGTTTCGCAAGGGACAGATTCCTGCCCCAAGGCAGCCCGGTCAGGATGCCGCCTCTTCCAGCCGCTGCGCGAGCAGGGCCGGGTCGATTTCGGCGGCGTCCGCGAGGGTTCGCCGCGCCGCAAGCTCGTCGCCCGCGTCGAGCAGGCACAACCCGCGATAATAGCTGATGTATTCCTCGAGGTCATGCACGTTACCAGCCTCCACTGCCTGGTCGATCAGGTTTCGGGCGGCGGGATAGTCGCCGGTGCAGCATCGCGCCACTGCGGCGTAAAACAGAGCCACTCCGCGAATCGTGCCCTTCCCGGGAATCGCGAGCAGCACGTCGGCCGAGCCGGCGTAATCGCCAAGGCCCAGCCTCGCCCCCGCCGAATACAGCATCGCTTCGTCCGCATTGAACTTGTGCTCGCAGGCCGCGTCGAAACACGCCCGTGCCGCGCGGAACCGTCCCTCGCGGAACGCCCGCAGTCCCTCGCGGAAGGACCGGCGGCCACTCCATCCCGCATCCGGCGCCGCGTGCTCCTGCTCATCGGCGGCGGCCGGTATCAGGTTCTGAAACAGCGGCGGCCTGGTGCGGCGGCGGAGGGATTTCTCCGCCTCCACCATGATGCGCCCGCGCACGCGGGGGTTGTCGGCCACGCCCTCCTTGAGGAGCCCGGCGGCTGCCTGCCGGGCCTGACCCGACCGCATTCGCACGAGTGCGAGACAACTCTTAGGAAGCAGGTTGCCGGGGGCCAGCTTGGCCGCTTCCTGCAATGCCGCGCACGCCTCCACCTGCCGGCCGGAATCCGAATGCGCCAGCCCCAGGAAGACGAACGGCACCGGATTCCCCGGCTCCACCTCCACGGCGTTGGCGAGCAGCTCCGTTGCCCGGTCGACCCATCCCTGCTCCAGCAGTGCCGACGCGTATTGCACGTAGGGCCGTGAATCGGTCACGCCGAACGAGAGTGCGTACTCGAACAACTCCTCGGCCTGCCGGTGATTGCCGCGGCGCCAGGCCTTCTGTGCCCGGCGCAGGGCCAGCCCCACCGACGCGTGGTCTCGCCTGAACGGCACCACCGCCATTGCCCTGAGGAGAAGATCGAGCATCGAAAAACCGCAACCCGTGTAATAGTGAGCGGTGAACCTGTAGGGGCGAACCTCGTGTTCGCCCTGTTCACGAGATCGAACATCGAACACTCAACATCGAACATCGAACACTGAAGATCGAACATCGAATGCCGGAATGAACGCTCAACGTCCAACAGTCAACGTTCAACTCTCAACGCAGGAGCGGGCATCCGGAAGGGCGAACACAAAGGTTCGCCCCTACGACCGTTGATCGTTTCTTCTTCCTTCGATGTTCAACGTTGGATGTTCAGTGTTCGATGTTCGTCTTCCTCTTCCTCTTTTCCTCCCTCATTCTTCATCACCCTTCTGCAGAAGCCACGTGGGCATCCACTTCACGGTGAGCTCGCGGCCTTCGATTGTGGTGAGCCGCACCTTGCCCCATGGCAGATCGTCGCGGATGGTGCGGTTCCTCCAGGCGAATGATCCTGGCACGAGCAGCACCATGAGCCGCGATCTTGCCCCGGCTCGCCGTTGCGGGTCGGTGGGAATCTCGATCAGGGCGCAGCGCCCGGCTTCGATCGGGATCCGGGCGGAGCCTGTCCACTTCCAGCGGTCGAGCGGGTTCGCGCCGCGCGCGGGCGCGGGTATCTCAGACGCGGTGACCTGCACGTCGAGCGCGGCGGCGTCGGGGTCGGCCTCGCCCGACAGCTCGATGATGTCCAGCGAGCCCTCATCATTGCGTATCGTGAACTGCGGCTGCGAGTAAAGGATTGTCGATCCCGCCCTCGTGAGCAGGTAGGCGGCGGCGTCTTCGGTGGGCGAATACTCGAATCGCCCCTTGCCCTGCTGGTTCAGCTCGAGTGCCCGCTGGGGCGAGAGCAGTGCGAACCGCGCGGGCTCCCGGCCGCTCGCCGCCGGCGACGTCCGCCACGCAAGGCCCAGCCTGTCCAGGAATCGCGTACTCCTGAAGCGCAGCACGCGGCTATCGGCCGCCACCCACGTGCCGGAATCGCCTGTACCTTTGGGGGTAAACGAAACCGACGTGACGCGGCCCGGCGGCTGCACCACCTGCTGCGTGCAGCCGGCTACCGCACACGCCAACACCAGGATGGGCACCATTTTGATCAGGATGTGCTCCTTTTTCACAGTCTTCCTAGTCTACACTGACGGTGAGGAAGAATCAAAGGATTTAGCGGGGCGGGGGAGGATCAGGGGATCTTCGCGTACCGCTGGATCTTACGGCCACGGGCGCGGCGAAAACAGCCAGGGCAGGCGTCCACATGCCTGCCCTGGTTCATCGGGCTGATCATTGGATCCGGAGACGGCCCGTCACGGCGTGCACGTCACCGCGGTAAGCATGTTCCTGATGAGAAGCAAGTCGAGCACGTTGATCCTGCCATCCCCATTCACGTCGTTACGGGCGATTTCGGGCGACATCGATGGATCTTGGTTGAAATGATTCCTGACCTGCAGCAGATCGAGGATGTTGATCCTGCAGTCGGTGTTGACGTCCTCCGCGGGGAAATTCTGCGGGGGCCATACGAGCGACGACTTCACGTCGTTGCTGTAAGTATTCACCCTGTAGATCCCCCCCGCCGTGACGGGGATGGTGAAGCTATGGGATGTAGTGGGCTGCGATTCCTCGAACCAGTCTGAGCCAACGTCTCCCCAAAGTGCCGCGCGATTCACCGCTCCCATCGCGGGCACGTCGGTTGTCCAGGAGACCGTGATCGAGCCTTCCCCGGGGATTATTGAGACCTCGGACGGCACGGGCACCACGGTGGTGTAGTAGATCGAAGCCGAGGCACTGTAAATGTTGTTGGATTCGTCCGTCACGTACACGTGAATCGTGTGCCAGCCTTCCTCGTCGGTGATCTTGTAGCTCGGCGACATAGTGCCGTGCCAGCAGATCTCGTCAAGCGTGGGCGGATCGCTGCTTTCCGTGATCAGATACGCCGTGTAGGGGACATCGCAGACGACGTAGATCCCCACGTATCGATCGCTCGTGAAATTGTGGTGATTGAGTTCAAGCGTGAACGAGGTGATTGCAGCATTCGCGCTGCCGGCGATGACGATTGCCGCCATCAGCCCAAGAAGCGTTCGTGGGATTCCCAATCCGTGCATTGTTCCATCTCCTCAGTAGAAGCATTTGTCGAACCGACTCACCAGACTGCTGAGCTCGCGCGGGGACAAATAACCTCCTTTCACGTCCCTTTCCCAACGATGATCCAACGGAGAGTCGACACGGAATTATATCACGGAAATCCGGTCTTGTCAAGTTGGGGAAGGAAATGAATCTGAGGGAAACGAAACACCGACCATACGATGGATTGCCGATGGGTCTGCAGGACCCCCATCACATCTGGTATGAAATCGCTTTCAGCGGGGTGCCGAGGATGTCTTGCAGCTTCTCGGCAAACTCGATTTCCGGCTTCAGCCTCGGCGGAGGGTCGGTGAATACCAACTCGGAAATCTCGAGGATGAACCGGGCGAATTCGACGGCGGGCGAGAACTGGAGCTGGTGGAGTTCTTCGAGTTCGTCGCAGGCGGGGCAGCGGCGGAGCGAGCCTTGCTGGCTCCATTCATCCTGGGCGGCCTGCCGTCCGCACGCGGCACACCTGATCAGGTAGCGCTCATCGGACGCGAAGATCGGATAGGGCTGCTCGAATATACGCACCGCCAGCCAGCCGACCAGCGAGAGGTTCTTCTGGTCGCTGTTCTCGAAGAGCTGCGGAATCCTGGCGGTGCCGCGGATGTTCTCGACGAAGAAGTCGGTCAGCTCGATGTCGTCGGCCTGCTCAAGCTCGCCGGCGACGGTCTCGACGGTGATCATGTCGCTCGCTCCGGGTCGATGGCGGCCACTCTCGTAGGCGACATCGAGGTACACGTCGTCGTTGTCTATGTATTCCTGGTCGAGCAGGAACTTCAGCATTGCGGCGACGTCGGCCGCACGCGGCTTGAAGGTCCTGTCCTCGGGGATCAGGCAGAAAACGGTTGGCATGTTGACCTCGAGGAAGAAGGCCACGAAGATACGTGCGGACGCTGGGTCCGCACGTAGCCTTGTACTCGTTTTTCGCGCAACATTTGCGGGCACAGTGGACTCAGTGGACCAAGTGGACTCAGTGGACCAAGTGGACCTTATGGCGTGCAGGTTTCCTGGCCCAAAGCCATTCTTTTGGTCACGCGGCGGCATCGATGATAATGTCGGCCATGCGGCAGCACGCAATCAGCGTATTTTGGATTCTATCCGGCGGCCTGCTCGTTTTCCACAGCAAAAAGCGCACGGCGAGAGGAAGAGGGAACGGCGAAGAGGGGAGAGGGAACAAGGAACAAAGAACAGGGAACAGGGAACAAGGATTGTTTTCTGTTACAATCCCACGTGCACTCCGGCTTATAATGGAAGCACCGAACAGCCACGTTTGTATGAGGGGAGTTGCCCGATGAACAAGACCGACCTTGCCCTGCTCGACCGATTCAGGCGTGCCCGCGACGCCGACGCCTTCGCGGAGATCGTGACGCGGTACCAGGATTTCGTGTATGGCACGTGCCTGCGAATCCTGGGGAATGCGGCCGACTCGCAGGACGTGTCGCAGGAATGCTTCCTGCGGCTGCTGCGGAAGGCCGACACCGTGCGGACGTCGCTCGGCGGCTGGCTGCACCGGTGTGCGACGGATCTATCAATCGACGAGCTTCGCGGCCGGGCAGCCCGCAAGAACCGCGAGGAAGTGAGCGTGCAGATGAATGGCCATGCAAATCACGAATCCGATTCCGCCGGCCCGAGCTGGCCCCGCATCTCGACCGCGCCCTCGAGGAGCTGCCCGAGGAGTTGCGGGAGGTGGTGGTCGAGCATTTCCTACGGCGGCGCACGCAGGCGGAGATCGCGAAGGAGATCGGCGTATCGAAGATGACCGTCTCGCGGCGGCTGCAGGATGGGATCGAGCAGCTCCGCCAGAACCTGAAGCGTGCGGGGGTGGTGGCGTCGGCGGCGGTGCTGGCGGCGCTGATCACGGAGAACGCGTCGGCAGCCGCACCGGCGGCGCTCGCGGCATCACTGAGCAAGCTGACGATCATTGCGGCGGCGGAATCGGGCGCGACCGCGGGAACGGCAGCGACTGCAGCGGTCGCAGGAATCGGCAGCCTCGTGAAGGTGCTCGTGGCCGTGTTCGCGCTGGCCGCGGCGGGGGTGGGCGTCTACAAGCTGGCAGCGCCGCGCGAGCCGGCGCCTCACGCCGTATCGGAAACGGACAAGCAGGAGGCGGGGCGGGCCGCTCAGCCGCCGGCACCGCCGGCTTACGCCGCCAATGAAGCGAACGGGGCAGGTGACGCGGCCAATGCGAATGCCGCTGATTACTACAAGAAGGCATTCGAACTGATCCCGAAGGATCAGGAGATCGACCTCCTGGCGGACTTCGGAACGGAGCCAGCCGACAAGATGAAGGCGGCGCTCGAAGCCTACCAGCCCGCCCTGACGCTCGTTGCGGAAGGGGCGGCGATCCCGCGCTGCGATTGGGGAATCGACCTGGCGAAGGGAGGTTCCGCCCCTCTCTTTCCGATCCTTTCCCAGACACGGCAAATCGCCCAGGCCGCCCGCTTCCGAGCACGATACGAATGGGCGGCCGGCCGCAGGGCGAATGCGATTGATGATCTCAAGAACGCGCTCGTCCTGGCACGGCATATCGGCGGTGAGAAGAACATGGTGCTCATCTCGATGCTCGTGCAGGTCGCGATTGAGCATATCACAATGCGAACTTGCGCGGAGTTCATGACGGACGCGCAGGCAGCAGATCTCATCGAGCCGATCGTGCCGGCGGAC
>DATKYA010000217.1:0-2892 GCA_035528775.1 Planctomycetota bacterium
GTTTTTTGTGTAAAAATCTGTATCTTCGGCTCCCCGCAACCGCACCGCCACCACGGCACTGCCACCACGTATTGTATCGCGAGAACCTTGCTGGTTACTCGCGCTTGGGCAACCTCATCTCGGCCTTCGTGGCCTCGCTCCCATTCTCCGATGCCCTGTCCGAAGCGGTGGACCGCGAGACCATCCGGCGCAGGTTCAGCCCGGAAGATGGCTCCGAAGACCGCACGCCTCCGTCATTCTCTAATGCGGCTTGATGAGCTCGTCGTCGGTGACGATCAGTTCCACGGGGAGATCGTGTTGTTCGTGGGGGACGTGTTCTATGATTTGCTCGCGGAATGCGATGCCGCAGCGGAAAGCTTTGAAGCCTGGATCGGCCATGAAGCGGTCGTAGCAGCCCGCCCCGCGGCCCAGCCGCCGGCCCAACCTGTCGAATGCACGCGCCGGCACCAGGCAGAAATCGATCCGGGATGCATCCACCGCGTCGCCGCCTGCAGGCTCCAGGATGCCGAACGCTCCCGGCGTGGTATCCGAGGCCACATTCGTCACACAACGGGCGGTCATCACCCGGCTGTTCGGCTCAACCTTCGGCAGCACCACGGTCTTCCCCGCCGCGAGAGCCGCCTCGATGATCCCGAACGTGTCGGCTTCGTCCGCCATCGATGTAAACAGCATGACTACGCCGGCCTCCGCGAACTCGGGCAGTGCCAGCAGTTTCTCGCGGATCCGGGCGCTTTTCTCGGTTCGCTCGGCAGGCGAGAGGGCCGCTATTCTTCGCTTGATTTTTTTTCTCGCCTCAGCTTTCTCCACGCGTCAAGCCTCCTCTTGATCTCGGCCTCGTGCCCCTGGTCGCTGGGCTCGTAGTAAATGCGTTCTTCGGGAATGTACTCCTGGGCGACGAAGTGGTCCTTGAAGTCGTGGGCGTACTTGTAGCCTTCGCCGTGCCCGAGTCGCTTCGAGCCGGGGTAGTGCGAGTCGCGAAGGTACTCGGGAACAGGCAGCAGCCGCCCCTCGCGAACGTCCGCCATCGCCTTGTCGATCGCCACGCACGCCGCGTTGCTCTTCGGGGCCGTGGCGATGTAGGTGACCGCCTGCGCCAGGATGATCCGGGCCTCCGGCATCCCCACGAACTCCGACGCCTCCAGCGCCGCCGTCGCCAGCACGAGTGCCATCGGGGCGGCGTTGCCCACGTCTTCCGCCGCACAGATCACCATCCGCCGGGCGACGAACCGCGGGTCCTCACCGGCCTCCAGCATCTTCGCCAGCCAGTAGATCGCCGCATCGGGATCCGACCCGCGCATGCTCTTGATGAACGCCGACGCCACGTCGTAGTGCGCGTCCTCGTCGTGATCGTAGACGATTGCCTTCTTCTGAATCGACTCCTCGGCCACGTGCAGCGTATAGTGCCGCAGGCCGTCGTCCGATGGCTCGGTGGTGAGCACACCCACCTCGAGCGCATTGAGTGCGCGCCGGGCGTCGCCGTCCGAAACGCTCGCCAGAAACTCCAGGGCGTCGTCCGCGATCGCAGCGTTGTAGCCGCCCAGCCCGCGCTCCTTGTCGTCCAGGGCCATCCGGATCAGCCGCTTCACGTCGTCCGTGGTGAGCGGCTTGAACTCGAATATCTGCGAGCGCGACACGAGCGGGGCGTTGATGGAGAAGAATGGATTGTGCGTGGTGGCGCCGATCAGGATCACCACGCCATTCTCCACGTCGGGAAGGAGCACGTCCTGCTGGGCCTTGTTGAAGCGGTGCAGCTCGTCGACGAACAGCACGGTGCGGGTGCCTTCGATCTCGCGGCGCTTGCGGGCCGCGGCGATGATCGACCGCATCTGGGCCACGTTCGAGTCGGCCGCGTTGATCTGCTCGAAGTGCGCCCGCGTTGAATTCGCGATCACGTAGGCCAGGCTCGTCTTGCCGGTCCCGGGCGGGCCGTAGAAGATGATCGACGCCAGCCGGTCGGCCTTCAGCATCCGCCAGAGGAGCTTGCCTTCCCCGAAGAACTGCTGCTGGCCCACGAACTCGTCCGGCGTGCGCGGCCGCATTCGCACCGCCAGCGGAGCAGGGGCCTCGTCTTTCTTTTTGGTCTCAAACAGGCTCATAGGAAGGAAACGATGAATGATGAACGATGAACGACGAATGACGAAGAAAGAAGGCTGAACGATGAAGGATGACGCCCGACCGCCTCCTCCGTTCATAGTTCATCGTTCATAGTTCAGCGTTCAAAAAAAAACCTCCGCACGTGCCGTGGTGAAGCCTTTTAGGACCCAGACGTTCAGGTGGGTACCCCATAGCTAGCCTTGAAGGTCCCCCAGGTAACAGAGGCGTCTTCGGAGCCGGCTGAAGAAGGTTCCCTCGCATGGGTGTCGGTTCTAAACAAGTACTGCCACTCACGAACACAGCAGAGGTTCTAATCTTCAGTTTCGGAACACCCGGTGGATGTTCCGCAAGTCTCTGAATGCGTGATCAGGATTTCAAAGATTCGGGGCGGCTTCGGTGTCCCGAAGCATCAAGTTCCATTATACCGCGCGGCCCGAATTGTGCAAGAAAATTCCGCATGCAAAAGAGACCGGAAAAAAGGCGGGGACGCTCCGAGATGGCGAGGGGGAGACAGGGGGAAAGGAGACGAAAAGGCCGGGGCCATTACGTCCACTCCGTCCACTCCGTCCACTGCGTCCAGTGGGTCCACTGCGTCCACCGGAGACGCTGGATTGCCCCTTGAAACCTCCGAGCGAATGTGAATGATACATGCGGGTGATGAATCATGGCGCCTGGAGCACCTGCATTGCAGATAGTGGTAGGAATCGACGAAGCCGGCTACTCGCCGCTGCTCGGGCCGCTGGTGATCAGCGCCTCGATCTTCGGCAGCGACGAGCCGATCACCGACTGGTGGCAGGC
>DATKYA010000218.1:0-6717 GCA_035528775.1 Planctomycetota bacterium
GATGGCGGGGATGGTTTTCCAGCCGAGCTTTTTGCAGGCTTCGAATCGAAGGTCGCCTGCCATGATGCGGAATACGTCGCCGTCGTCGGCCTTGCCGACGATGATGGGCTGGAGGAGGCCCTGGTGAACGATGCTGCAAGCGACCTGCTCGACGTCTTCGGAATCGAGGACGCGGTCGCCGGGCTGGACGCGGCTCACTTCGATCAACTGGGCCTTGCGGCCCTCCTTGTCCTTGAGGTCGTCGCGTTTGTCGGCGCCGGCCCGGTAGGAGTAGACGTAGGGGATGGCGAGGTCGACGGACGGGGTGCGCTGGATTTCCTCGAAAATGCGTTTCTGGATCCGATATGAGGTCTCGACACGCTTCTGGACGTGCGTTGTGTATCGCAGGCGGAGGTAGACGCCATAGTCGTAGAGGTCGGATCGGATGTACGGCTCGGCCCCGGTTGCCGCGATGATGTCACGCGTGATCTCGCGAGCGGCGTCGAGCAGGATTCGCTCGGCGGTTTCCCAGTGCGAGTCGTACGTGATGCGGATGACCACCTCGTCGAGCATGTAGGCGGCTTCCTGGGTGACGGTGTAGTTGATGACGACCTGGCTGAACAGCATTGCATTGGGGACGAGGATGTAGCGTCCGACGGCTTCCTCGCTGCCGATGGAGCCGCCGACTTGGTCGAGCGTGGTGTACATGATGCCGACGTCCTTGACGTCGCCGGTGAGGCCGAGGTTGGGGAACTGGACGCGATCACCGGGGCGGAAGGGGCGCTTGAGCGAGACGAGCACCCAGGCGGCGAAGCCGCTGACCGGCGCCTGCAGCGACCAGCCGAGGAGCATCCCGCCGAACATCGCGAAGACTGCGCTGACCTTGTCAAGCTTGCCGAAGAAGTAGACGGTGCTGACGATGATAGCCAGCACGGCGGCGAGCTGATAGAGCTTGCCGACCATCATGCCTTCGGCGAGCGGGCGGCCTTGCCGTCGGAGAACCCACGATGTGCCAAGCTTCAGGGCACCCGCGGTGGCGAGTATCGCGGCATAGAACGCCAGCATCCCGGGAATGGCGGTGCCGGAGGCGGACCTGTGCCAGGCGTAGCTCGTGAGCCGTGGCAGCAGGGCATCGATCGCCAAGAGGGCGACCAGCGCCAGCAGCCAGATCGTCAGCCACTTCATCGAGCGAGTTTGCTGATCGATCGGATCGTTTATGCGCTGCAAGAAACAGTCCTCCGCGTGAGCGGGAGCGAGCGTTCATCGGGCGGCAGCATCCGGAGCGGCCGGTGCACTGCCTGCCGAAACCATTATACACGAAGGTTCGGGCTGAGCAAGGACAAAAGCAGATTTTTCAGGAGTGAGCTGGGCTGTAGTCCGAACCGCGGGTCATGCGTCAGGGAAAGGTGCCCGCGCGAGAGTTTGGACTGACGCAGCTTGTGTTTGATCCGATACTAGAAGCACAATACACAGACACAACGGCGGGCGCGGTTCGCCGCCGGGTTCAAAATGTGATCAGCACTGCAAACCATGTCAGATCATCTGGGATTCCATGACGCGACGGCGGAGGACGCGGCGGGTGCGCGCGAACTGGCGCGGGTGTGCGAGGCGCGGCTGGCTGCGGGAATCCACCGTGCGGCCAACTCGGCGCGGCTGCTCGTTGCGACCGCGAAAGGGACGGTTCCGGGGTGCACCATCACCGACGCGGCCGGGCTGACGGAAGCGGCGTCGGGCCGTGGAATCGCGACCGAGGACCGGCCGCTGTGCGACGTGGCGATCGAACTTGGGGAGACGGTCATCGCTCGCGTCGAGCAGTCCGGCTCGGGTTTGGCGGACACTCCCCGCGCGCCCATGGCTCGCCGGCTTGTGTGGAGCGCGTGGCGGAATGGGTCTGCCCGACGCGGCGGGGGCGATTGGAACGTCGACGCGGCGGTGCGGGCAGCGTTGTGTGCGGCGGTCGACGACGGATGGGGAGCGTCGATGACGGCGGTGGAGATTGACGATATTCTTCTGGGTACGCCGGAGCCGCACCGGTGCGTTATCGGGAACGGCGACGAGACTGCCTGCGAGGCGGTCGTGGGATTCAGCGCGGATGCGATCCGTCGCGTGCTTGGCGGGGAGGCCGGAGTATGCGGCGCCTCGCTCGTGCGGGCAGTGCGAAATGGCGGTGTGCGGGGGATCGCGCTGCTGCTGGGGCCAGCGACCGCGCGGGAGGGAGCCGGGGATATGGCCGAGCGCCTGATCCGGGGTGACGTACTGGTGCTGGCGGTTGGCGGGCCTGCCACGGCGTGCGCACGGGCGGGGCTGATGGTTCCTGAATCAAGCAGCCGCGCGGGTTCGGGGCTGCGGGCGGTGTGCGAACAGGCGGGGTGCCCGCCGGTGCTGTACATGGGACCGCTGGCGGAAAGCCCGCGGCTGCTGGCGTTCTGCTCAGGATTCGCGGGCGACATCGGTGCGGCCGATCTTGTCCGCCTGCCGATTGCGGCAATATGTGTGCCTGCCCGGTCAGACCGACTCGCCGGGTTCGCAATCGGGCATTGCATGGTCGCCTCGGGAATCAATACGATCCAGGCGGGCGGCTTCCCGTTCGACAACGCCCCGCAACTGCGCAAGTACCTGACGCACGATCTGGCCGAAGCTATGGGCGCCGGCTGGTTTTTTGCGGGTGACGCGGGTGCGAACACGTGCCCAGCGACCGCGGCGGAACGGGCGATCGAGTTGATCGAAGCAAAACGCATGGGTTGAGGATTCACCTGATATGCAGGATGATGCGACCGATACGGCGGCGAGGCCGGACACGGCGGTGCAGAACGATGGAATGGACGCGACGGTCGAGCAGGTCGCGGCGCTGGGGCGGGCCGTGTGCGGCGGCGCCGGAAAGCTCGTGCTGCGCGCGGAGCGGGCCGTGCGGGCCGCGCTGGATTCGCACGGAAAGGATGCTCCTGCCTGTTTTCCCAACACAGCCTACCACCTGCCAATCATCTTTGCAATGACCGGGATCCAGATCGCGAAGCTCGCGGACATCGCGCCGGCGCTGGATCGCGCCAAGGAGATGCTGCCGGCATCGCCGGACGCGGGGAATTGCGAGCCGAGTGTGGATGAGCTGCCGAATGCGGGATTGGCGGCGCTGTACGCGGCGGAGATCATTGAAGCGTGCAAGTACGTGACCGGGCCGAATCCCGCCGATGGAATCTGGCTCGGAGCGGCGGACGACGTGCTGCTGCGGGAGCGCGGGATTGAATTCGTGGAGGGGAGCGCGCCGGGATTCGCGGCGGTCGTCGGCGCGGCGCCTGACGGGACGGCGGCGGTCGCGATCGCACGACAGTTGCAGGAGAAGGGCATCTACACCGCAATGGTGGGCGGGTCGGCAGGGACGAGCCTGGCGGAGCAGCTCGATGCCGAGGGCGTACAGATGGGCTGGCAGACGCGGCTGGTGCCGTTCGGCCGGGAGATCACGGCGGCGGCGTATGCGGTCGGGTTTGCCGCGCGGGCGGCGCTGTCGTTCGGGGCGGTGCAGCCGGGCGATTCGGAGCGGCTGCTGAAGTATTGCCGCAGCCGGGTGCCGGCGTTCGTGGTGGCGCTGGGGAAGATCGACGAGGAAGCGGCGGCGATTGCGGCGGGCGCGCTGAACTTCGGATTCCCGGTGATAGCAGACAGCCCACTCCCGACGGTGACGCTGCCGGGCATCTGCCCGTACGAGGCGATGGTCGGCCCGGTGGAGTGCGGGCAGATCGTGGCGCGGGCGATCGAGGTGCGCGGGCTGAAGATCAAGGTGGCCCGGGTGCCGATCCCGGTTCCGTATTCGCCGGCGTTCGAGGGGGAGCGCATCCGCAAGGAGGAGATGCACTGCGAGTTCGGCGGGAGGCGCCGCCCGGCGTTCGAGTTTGTGACCACGCGGAGCATGACCGACGTGGAAGACGGCAGGATCGAGGTGATCGGGGCGGAGATCGCGGACGTGCGCGAGGGCGACGCATTGCCGCTGGCGATCTGGGTGGAGGTGGCGGGGCGGAAGATGCAGGCGGACTTCGAGCCGATCCTGGAGCGGCAGATTCACCGGTTCCTGAACGCGGCGCAGGGCCTGTTTCACATGGGCCAGCGCGACATGATCTGGGTGCGGATCGGCCGGGAGGCGCGCAGGGCGGGCGTGACGTTCCGCGACATCGGCGTGATCCTGCACGCGAAGCTGCACGACGAGTACAGCGCGATTTTCGACAAGGTGCAGGTGAAGATCTGCACCACTGCGGAGCAGGTGCAGGGGTTGCTGGAGCAGGCACGGGAGGCGTTCGCCGAACGGGACCGCCGCCTCGCCGGAATGACGGACGAGTCGGTGGACACGTTTTACTCGTGCACGCTGTGCCAGAGCTTTGCGCCCAACCACGTGTGCATCATCACGCCGGAGCGGCCGGGGCTGTGCGGCGCGTATAGCTGGCTGGATGGCCGCGCGGCGCACGAGATCACGCCGACCGGACCGAATCAGCCCGTATCGAAACGAACGGTGATCGACGCGCGGCTCGGCCAGTGGCGCGAGGTGAACGAATTCATCTACGAGAAGTCGAACCGCAGTATCCTGCGGTTCAGCGCGTACAGCATCATCAATGATCCGATGACGAGCTGCGGGTGCTTCGAGGCGATCTCGGCGGTGCTGCCAATGACCAACGGCATCATGATCGTGGATCGCGATTTCACGGGGATGACGCCGTGCGGGATGAAGTTTTCCACACTGGCAGGAATGGTAGGCGGCGGGAACCAGACGCCGGGCTTCATGGGCCACAGCCGGCGCTACATCGTCAGCCGGAAGTTCATTTCGGGCGACGGCGGGATCGGGCGGATCGTGTGGATGCCCCGGCAACTGAAGGAAGGCCTGCGGGAGGAGCTTGCGGCGCGTGCCCGCGAACAGGGGCTGGGCGGGGAGTTCGTCGACAAGATCGCGGACGAGACGATCGCCGAAACGGAGGAGGCGGTGGCGGAGCATTGCGGGGCGGTCGGGCATCCGGCGATGGGGATGGAGACGCTGTTTTGAACGATGAACGATGAACGATGAACATCGAACACTGAACACTGAACATTGAATTCAGAATTCAGAATCCAGACTTCTGAAGTTCAAGCATTGGAGCAATCATGCCGCTGACGGGGCTCGACATCTTCAAGCTGCTGCCGAAGACGAACTGCGGTGAATGCAAGCGGGCGACGTGCCTTGCGTTTGCGGTGCAGCTTGCCGCAAAGAAGGCGTCGCTGGACGAATGCCCGCACGCGTCGGATGAGGCGAAGGCGAGCATCGGGGACGCGTCGGCGCCGCCCATGCGGACGGTTGCCATCGGCAGCGGCGACTTCAGGCGGACGCTCGGCGGCGAGACCGTGCTGTTTCGCCACGAGGAGAAGTTTCACAATCCGCCGGTCATCGCCATTCGGATCACCGACGACCTGCCGGCGGCGGCGCTGGCGTCGCGGCTGGAGGCGATCGTGAGCCTGCACGCCGAGCGCGTGGGACAACGCCTGACGGTGGATGCGGTAGCGATCGAGAACGCGTCGCGTTCGGCGGAGGCGCTGGCGCGGACGACGAAGGCGGTGGCGCAGTGCGTGCCGCACGCGATCATCATCGTGAGCGAATTGCCGGAGGCGTTGCAGGCGGCGGCGATGCCGATGGCGAGCCGGAAGCCGCTGCTGCACGCGGCCCGGCCAGGCACGTGGGAGGCGGTCGCGCGGGTGGCGAAGCCGCTGGGCTGCCCGGTTGCGGCCGCGGCCGACGATCTCGATGCGCTGACGGAGCTGACGGAGAACCTGGCGAAGGCGGGCGTGCAGGAGATCGTGATCGACGCGACGCGGCACGGACCCGACGGACGTGGGACGGATCACCGGGCCACGTTGCACGCCCTCACGCAGATTCGGCGGGCGACCGTGCGCAGGTCGTTCCGGGCGTTCGGTTATCCGACGCTGGCGTTCGCGTCGGCCGGCGACCCCGTGGACGAGGCGGTGCAGGCGTCGACGTTTCTCGCGAAATACGCGTCCATCGTGGTGGTGGACGCGTGGGAGCCGTGGCAGGTGCTGCCGCTGCTGACCGAGCGGCAAAACATCTACGCGGACCCGCAGAAGCCGATGCAGGTCGAACAGAAGCTGTACGCGGTGGGCGCCCCCGACGAGCAGTCGCCGCTGCTGATTACCACGAATTTCTCGCTGACGTTTTTCACGGTGCAGGGCGACGTGGAGTCGAGCAGGATCGACGCGTGGATCCTGCCGGTGGATACTGAGGGAACGTCGGTGCTGACGGCGTTTGCGGGCGACAAGCTGAACGAGCGGACGATTGCGGCTGCCGTCGAGAAGTCGGGCGCGGCCAGCCGCCTGCGGCATCGCACGATGATCATTCCCGGCTACGTGGCGAGCCTGTCGGGCAAGGTGAAGGAGCTGACGGGCTGGCAGGTGACGGTGGGGCCGAGGGAGTCGGCACAGTTGCCGAAATTCCTGCAGGCGAGCCGCCGAAAGACTGCCTCGGCTGTGGTGAGCGAAGTGCTGTGAACCCGGGGAGCAACCAGGATATGTCGAGCGATGGCCGCAGATGCGAGGTGACGTTTCAGCCGGGGAAACCAGCGGGCGGGCGACCGCAACGGTCGCACGTGGCGGCGGGTGAATCGTTGTTGGCGGCGGCCCGTGCGGCGGGCGTGCGGCTGCATTCGGAGTGCGGGGGCGACGGGCTGTGCGGGAAGTGCAAGGTGATCGTCCGCCGCGGCAGCGTTTCGCATCCGG
>DATKYA010000219.1:0-6657 GCA_035528775.1 Planctomycetota bacterium
CCGGGGGTCAGCTCCTTGACGCCCGGCAGGTTCGACAGCCGCGCGTAATCGATGGTGTCGATGAAAGGGTTGACGAGTATCACCGCGTTCGGGACGGAGCTGATGGCTCGATCTTCGTCGGCGGGATCGAATTCGCTGATCGTGGGAAGGCATGCCGCGAGGTGCGCCCCGGCGGAATCACCGAACACCGCGATGCGGGTGGAATCCACGCCGAGCCTGCCTGCGTTGTTGCGGACGTACCGCACGGCCGACTTGCAGTCCGCCAGTGAGTCGAACACGGTCGGCCCCTGCGGCTTGACGAGGCGGTAATCGACGCAGAACGCGACGGCTCCGCGGGCCGCAAAGTACCGTGCGATCGGGAACGCCGACTGGACGTCGCCAGTGAACCAGTCGCCGCCGTGGAGGATGACGACGGCTGCCCGGTGATGGGAAGGCTTGTGGCCGGCAGGCGTGAACACGTGCAGCGTCACGTCGTTCCCGTTTACCTTCCGATAGGCGATGGCGGAGGGCTCGGGGCCTGTTTTGAGGTCATCGACGCGCACCACGTGGGTGCAAGCCGCCACGGATACGAGCATCGGCAGCAGGAGCAGGTTGCGGATCATTTTTCCACCTCAAGCGTGGGCTTGCCTTTCAGATAACCGAGCGAGACCAGGAAGTTGTCGCCCGCGCGGATCGAGTCGACCACGACGTTGTCGGGGGCGGTGTAGTGGACGAGGACGAAGGCGTGGGCGATGCCGTCGAGGATGTGCAGGTCGCAGTAGTTGCCGGACTTCGTGTAGATATCGGCGAATCGGCGGGCCTGTTCGACGGGCACGGACTTGTCTTCGGTGCCGTGGATCAGCAGTGCCGGGGGCTGGCCGTTGGCGACGTTGTGCATGGGGGAGAACGCGGCGGCGCGGTCCTGCGGGGTCTTGCCGTAGGTGAGGATGCGGGCGGCTCGCTGGCCGGCGAGCTTCGCCGCGTCCGGTTCCGCGATGCCACAGCGGGTCATCGCCCAGTCGAGGGGCAGGAGGTCGAGCACCGGGTTGTACAGGAGCATTGCGTTTGCCATGGAGCTGATGGATGTATCTTCGCCGGGTTCGTCGAAGCGGTTGATGGTTCCGAGCGCGGCTGCGAGATGGCCGCCGGCGGAATCGCCGACGACGGCGACTCGGTTCGGGTCGATGCCGAACTTCGCGCTGTTTGCCCGGATGTAGCGGATAGCGGACTTGCAGTCGGCGAGGCAGTCGAATACGGTGGGCCCGCGGTCGGAGCTGATGCGGTAGTTCGCGCTGAAGGCGACGGCGCCGCGCGACGCAAGGTACAGGGCGTGGGGGAAGAACAACTGCGGGGTGCCGCCGCACCATCCGCCGCCGTGGATGCAGACGATCGCCGCGTGGGAGTCGGTCGCCTCGAAACCGGGCGGGTAGAACACGTAGAGTTTCAGGTTCTGCCCATCGGCGGTCTTGTAGATCAGTTCCTCGGGCTGATCCGTTGCATCGGTGAGGTCGGTCAGCACGATATGATGGGAACAGCCGCTGGCGACGGCCACCAGGACTATCAGCGTTGTCATGGGAAGCCGGTGGAAATTCACGTGCGTCTCCTGGTTATGCACGGTTCGGATCCGCGACACCGCATTATTATAGTGAACGGGGTGCGGCGAGTCAAGCTTGGCCCATGGTTTTTTGTGGATGATTTCGTGCGTACTTCCCCATTGATTTCCCCATGGCGTACTGCTAAAATTTCGACCTGAGAACCGACCTGCAGGGCAGTTTACAGGAGAAGCACCAGGTGACGCCGAAGGTAGGGCTCGTCAGTTTTTCCGATCCGCGATCAGTGAAGGGCCTGGATTCGATCAACCAGGCCAACATCGCCTGCCAGAACGGAATCCTGGACGTGTTCAGGAAGGCCGGGCTGGACGTGGTGGTGCCGCTGCCGGACACGTGCGTGACGAACCGCGAGCTGGTGAAGCAGGTTCTGGGGCAGTTCGCGGCGGAGGAAGTCCACGCCGTGGTGCTGGGCTGCTGGAAATGGACGGACCCGATGCTGGCCGTGGAGACGGCCCAGCGGGCGAACGTGCCCGTGTGCCTGGTGTGCACCAGCGACGAGACGATGACCGGCATGGGGTGCATGTCGGCGATCGGGGCATCGTTGTGGGAGATCGACGCGAACGACTACTGCCGCAACCACGCGCGGGTCATCGACGACTTCGACGGCGCGGTGCTGTGGGTGCGGGGCGTGAGCGCGGCCGAGGACATGCAGCGCCGGTCCGTCATGCTGTGGGGCGGCAGCTACTGCCTGAAGATGGAGCACCTCCGCGACGATCCCGCTGCATTGAAGGGCTACCTGATCGGCGATGTGCTGCTGGAGGGCCAGTACCTGCTGATCCGCCGGGCCGAGCAGATCGCGAAGCAACAGCCGGAGCGGATCGAGAAGTTCATCACGTGGCTGCAGGACGGCGGAGCGAGCATCGTGTATGACAGGAAGATGCTGACCGTGCAGTCGCTGCGGCGGCAGGTTGCACTGTATCTTGCGGCACGCGACCGTCTTGCTGAACTGGAAGGGGAAGACGTGATCGGCGTGTCGGTGCGGTGCCAGCCTGAGCTGTCGGTGGAATACGGCGTGACGGGCTGCCTGCTGCCGGCGTTCCTGCCATTCGGTGCGGACAGCGAGGGCCCGCGTACGCCGATCGCCACGACGTGCGAGGGCGACATCAAGGGCCTGCTGACGTCGTTGCTGCTGGAGCGAATCCATGGGAGCGCGCCGGCAGGGTTCGGCGACATCCGCAACCTGCCGGTCCGCGGCAAGCAGCACCTGCTGATCAGCAACTGCGGGGCGGCGTCGGTGTTCTACGCGGCAAACAGTTTTGACCCAAAACGCGTGCTGCCGGAACTAAGATTCAGGGGGCAGTGCCAGGGCGAATCGGGAGCCGCCGTCGGCTACAGCGGAAAGCCAGCCAAAGTCGCCACCATCTGCCGCATCGTCCGCAAGGCCGGGCAGTACTCGATGCAGATAGCCACCGGCAGGATGGTCCGCGTGACCGACCGGGAAGTGAAGCGGCTGAACTGGGGCGACGTCTGGCCGCTGTCGCTGTTCGACATCGAGCTTGACTTGCCGGGATTCGTGGAGAAGATCGGCAGCAATCACTATTCGTTCGTGCCGGGCGATCACACGCGAGCCATCGAGCACGCGTGCCGGCTGCTCGGCATGCAGATCGAGAGATTGAGCTGACACGGATGGTACCGGCGTGCCCGGACGCAGGCCGGGAAACCGATTGGGGTCACGTTATGCGCGACAGGATTCGGAACCTGAAAGACCGCCTGAATGCCAGGGTCGAGTTCAACGACTGGTTCATTCTGGAGCGGATCAAGATGCAGTCGTACAAGGCGTCGGCGGGCACGCCGCTGGCGATCCGGCGGGCGCTGATGTTGCGCGATCTGCTGGAGCAGATGCCCATCTCGCTGGACCCCGACGATCTGCTGGCGGGCATGGAAGACCACGTCTTCGCCACGAGCTACAACCTGTTCAAGTCGGGCCTGGAAAACTTCGACGGCTACTGCGGCTACGGTGACCTGTACGAGGAGGTAGCCGGGAAGTTCCCGAAGAACGAGATCGAGGCGGTGCGCGATTTCTGGATCAACGACGCATTCGAGCAGGGGATGGCGAGGAACTTCACCAGGCCCGCGCTCAACTGCATGAAAGAGGGCGTGTGGTTCGCGGAACCTGTGACGGGCCACGTGATCTACGACGCCCCGACGGTGCTGGAACGCGGGCTGAGCGGGATTCTGGCCGACGTGCGCCGGAAGCTGGCCGAATGCGGGTCAGATGCCGCTAAGCGCCGCTTCTATGAGGCGATGGAGATTTCGCTGAATGCCGCGATCGCGTTCGCCGGACGCTACGTGAAGCTCGCGCGCGAAATGGCGGAGAAGATCGATGACCCGAAGCAACGCGCGGGCCTGCGGCAGCTCGCCCAGGTGCTCGAGCGCGTGCCGGCGAACCCGGCCACGAGGTTCCGCGAGGCCGTGCAGGCGTTCTGGCTTGTCTACGTGATCATGCACATCGAGCAGACGCCCAATCCCTACGCGTTCAGCGTCGGCAGGGCGGACCAGTTTCTGTATCCGTATTACCGCTACAGTATCGACAACAAGCTGATCACGCAGGACGATGCGCTGGAACTGCTTGAAGCATTGTGGCTGAAGTTCAACGTGGGCAACAGGGTATGGGCCGTCTCCCAGAACCTGGTGATCGGCGGTGTAACACGCGACGGCAAGGACGCTACCAACGAGCTGACCTACCTGTGCCTGGATGCGACCGAAGACGTGAAGGTGCCGCTCCCCACGATCACGGTGAAGTGCCACGCGAAAATGCCGGACGAACTGCTTGATCGCGCCTGCGAGATGGCGTCGCACGGGCGCGGCAATCCCACGATGATCAACGATGACGTGGTGATCAAGTCGAAGATGGCCACGGGCGTGAGCTTGGAAGACGCGCGCGATTCCGTTATCGCCGGCTGCCAGGAGTTGCTGGTGCAGGGCGCGGAGAACGCACGGACGACAGCCGACTGGTTCTCGCTGCCGAAGTGCCTGGAGCTGGCGTTGAACGACGGGAAGTCCACCACGTCGGGCAAACAGCTCGGGCCGGCGACCGGCCAACCGATCTACCTGACATCGTTCGATGACGTGGTGCGGGCATTCTGGACACAGGTCGAATACCACCTGCCGATCTCGACGGAAGCGTCCAACCGTTGCGACCACCTGCTCGCCGAGCTGCGTCCCGTGCCGTTCATCTCGACGATCATGAAGGATTGCATCGAACAGGGCCGGGACTTCCGCACGGACGGCGCCCGCTACAACTTCAGCGGGTTCCTGTGCCACGGCGTGGCGAACGTTGCCGACTCGCTGGCGGCCATCAGGAAGCTGGTGTTCGAGAAGCAGGAGATTACGATGAGCCAGCTTGCGGAGGCCCTGCGGACCGACTTCAAGGACGCTGAGGCGCTGCGCGTGCGGCTGATCGAGGGAGCACCCAAATACGGGAACGACGACGATAGCGTCGACTCGCTGGCGGCCGAAATAGCCACGCGGATGACCGAGTTGGTGGCGAAGCAGAAGAACGCCTTCGGCGGGATGTACCGGTGCGGATTCAGCACGCCGTCGACCCACGTGCTGTACGGCATGCGGTGCGGAGCAACACCCGACGGGCGGCACAAGGGCGACAGCTTCGCCTACGGCATCGGCCCCACGCAGGGATACAACAAGTCCGGCCCGACCGCCGTCTTCAAGTCATGCACGAAGTTCGAGCATTGGCGTGCCACGCACGGGCTGGCAATCACCGCGTCGATGCCGCCGCAGCTCGCCAAGCCGGGCACGATCAAGGCGCTGGTCAAATCGTACTTCGGGATGAACGGCCGGTTCGTGCACTTCAACGTGCAGGACGTGGCCGTGCTGCGGGAAGCCCAGAAGCATCCGGAGCAGCATCGCGACGTGATCGTCCGCGTGCACGGTATGAGCGCGTATTTCGTGAACCTCGACCCGCTGATCCAGGAAGACATCATCTCGCGAACGGAGCACTGCGTGTGAATGGCCGTATTTTCGACATCAAGAAGTTCGCGATTCACGACGGGCCGGGGATCAGGACGACGGTGTTCTTCAAGGGATGCCCGCTGCGGTGCAAATGGTGCCACAACCCGGAATCGATCGGGTTCGAGCCTGAGCTTGCGTTCTTCCCGCACAAGTGCATCCATTGCGGCCGTTGCATCAAGACGTGCCCCAACGGCGCCCTGAGCGCGGGCGAGGAGCGCGTGCAGTACGACACGTCGAAGTGCAAGCTGTGCCGCAAGTGCGCCGAAGAATGCCCCGCCGAAGCGATCGTCTGCTACGGGCAGGATATGACCATTCAGCAGGTGGTCGACGAGGTGATGAAGGACAAGCCGTTCTACGACAACTCGGGGGGCGGGGTGACGCTGTCCGGCGGCGAGCCGCTGGCCCATAGCGAGTTTGCACTGCCATTGCTGGCGGAATTCGTCCGGCTGGGTGTGCACCGCCTGCTGGACACCACCGGGCTGGCGCCGACGGAAGTGTTCCGCAAGATGGTGGACGCGGTTGACGATATATATTACGATGTGAAGGTAGTAGACGACGCGAAGCACCGGGAGCTGACCGCTGTCTCCAACGAACGCATCCTGGAGCATCTGCGATGGCTGGTGACGACCGGCAAGAACGTGACGCTGCGAGCGCCCCTCGTCCCCGGGCTGAACGATAGCCCGGCCGATCTGGACGCGTTTGCGAGCCTGGTGAATGAGTTGAGGGCAACGGGCAGGGTTCAGCAAGTCGAGCTGCTGCCGTACCACCGGATCGGGTCCGGCAAGTACTCCAGCCTCGGCAAGAGCTATGACCTGTCGAGCATCGTGCCTCATACACGGGAGCAACTGCAGCAGATTGTGCGTTACCTCAACGAGAGAGGTGTCGAAGTTTACTGTAGCATACTGGGTGACTGATCGAGCCGGCGGCCGGGCATCGCCCGAAACGAGATTACATGTGCAGGAGCCGCAATGAGAAAGGCTGTTTTATTCGACGCAGATACGCAAGTGGATTTCATGAAATCCACCGGCAAGCTATACGTTCCGGAGGCGGAGGACATCATCCCGCGGGTGACCGACCTGATGGAGTACGCCCGCAACAT
>DATKYA010000220.1:0-2529 GCA_035528775.1 Planctomycetota bacterium
AACTTCATCGAAGTCTTCGCCGGCGGCACCCCCGGCCCCAAGCCTGAAGGCGCACTGCTGCACCTCGCCCTGAGCGCCAACGACGTCGATGGCACCTTCGCCCGGGCCCGCGACGCCGGTGCTCCCGTCGTCATGGAACCCGCCACCGTCGACGTCGACTCCAAGCCCAAGCCGATGTCCATCCGCCTCGCGTTTTTCAAGGGACCGGACGGGGAGGTGATTGAGCTGTTCAAGCTGCTGTAGCCTGTCTCCCAGGCCCGCAAAGACAGAACATGATCGAAGGCACAAGGAGCGCATTTCCCTTGTGCCTTCGTTTCTTCAGCAGTACCTGCAACTGCCACAGCTTCAGCTTCTCGCCAGCCTGTGGACCACCGGCACCCGCGTCGTCCCCGCCTCCGGCAACCGGATCTCATCCTTGATCCCGCTGCCCGCCACCGTGATCGTCTTGCCGTCGGCGCCGAGCTCGGCCGTGATGCCGAGATCCTCGACCTGCGGCACCAGCAGTGCCATGTACGGCTTGCCGGTTTCGTTGCGCACGCCCAGGCTCCACAGCGGGCCAAACTGTTCGTTCTCGATCACCTGCGGGGCGTGGGGCTGCAGGAACTTGATCAGCAGGTGCGGCTTGCCCGGCTCGCCCGCACGGAAGACGCCGCTGCCCTCATCCCTCACCGGCAGCCGCGGATGCAGCCAGAACGTCGACGGCGAATGGGCTTCCTCAAACACATCCCACACCAGGAAGTAGTCGGGCTTCACAAACAGGTAATGCCGCACGTGCCGTGTCACCGGGACCGGCAGCATCACCTTGTAGCTCAGCTTCCTCAGCGGCCGCACGTTGGTATTGACGATGCGAACCGCGCACCAGTCGAACGTGTCGCCCATGTGCACGATGATCGGGTCCGGGGCGCGCTCGAGGCCCGTGTAGCCGCTGGACATCCATTTGTCGTCCGAGTACACCACCGTGTTGTGCAGCCAGGTGTCGGCGCCGCCGATGTTGTTGCCGGCGTTGTCCTTCGTGTGATAGCCGTGCTCGCCCAGCAGCACGGAATCCCACGCGGCGAGGTGCAGGTTGCCCTGGTCGAAGTCCATGTGGTGCGTGGCCTTGCCCGCGCGGAACAGGCACCACAGCGGGGAGCCGTCCTTCTTGTGAGCCTTCGAGATCAGGCCCATGCTCACGCGGTGCGTGCTGCCGGTCTGCACGGAGCCGGCCCCGTTGCCGGATTCAATCGCGGGATCGATCGTGCCCACGGTGAGGACCGGGTGCGTGTGCAGCGGGATCGGCTTGCCGGCCAGCCGCCACGCCCGGATGCACGCGGCCGCGAGGGCGGGATCGGATTCCCTGTAGATCCACGCCCCGAGCGTGTATTCGCCGCGCTGCTCCTGCTCGTGGCCGTGGCCGCCCGAGTTGCCGTCCGCCGGGTGAACCGCTCGCCGCGGCAGCGACCAGTCGGCGTACAGCGTGTGGATCGAGCCGTAGCGGCCGGCACACGGACCCGTCAGCGGCTCGATGCTGTCCGACAGCGGCGGCATCTGGATTTCCACTGAATGCCGGAACGTGCCCTTCACCCTCTCGTCGGCGAAGTAGTCGCGCACGCCCTTCCACCACAGCGGATACAGGAACAAGATCCGCTCGCTGAACTCGTGCGTGTGGTAGTTCACCGACTCGTGGTAGGTGCCGTCGTGCTCGTAGAACGTGCGCTGGAAGCGGTCGGTCTGCTGCATCGTCCACTGCCGCCACGCCTGGTGCATCGGGTGCTTCTCGAACAGCTCCGCCATGACGCCGACGGTGCTCATGAACTCGGACGCGAAGTTCGGCGGCACGGGGCAGTCGCCCATGTCGTCCTTGAGGGCGTCGGCGATTCCCTCCGCTGGCTCGGCATGCGGCCAGAAATCGCCGTAGTTGCAGTAGTCGGGGTCGGAGAACATGTATCCGCCGACTGCCAGGAAGGCCGTGCGGATGCTGCGGTACGGCTGCTCGTCGATCAGACCGAGCGCCCACAGCACGTCGAGGTCGTATGCCAGCCGCTTCATGCCGCGGCCGTCGAAGATGATGAGGCGCTCATAGCCGCCGTCGGCGATATCGGCCAGCATCTTCCGCGCCGAATCGAGGATCGGCGGCACGCACGCCCGCATGCCGTCGGCATCGTTCCGGGCAAGCGCCACCGCAAACTGGCCGCAATAGCCGGTTTGCTTCTGCCCGACGTACGCCTCGAACGCCTTCCCGATCGGCGGGTCGAGCGCGAGCCGCGCACGGAACGTGTCGAGATCAGCCTGCCGGATCAGGTTCGGCTTGCGGTCGTCGAGCGGCGGGTTCAGCTCCCAGTGGCGCACCTTCGCGAGGGCGAGATCGGAAAGCTGCACCTTGCGGCGGTTCAGCAGGCAGCGGGACTCCTTCGCGTCGACGCCCGCCTCCGCCTTCGTGCTGAGCAGCAGGCCGTACAACCGCCGGCCCTGCTTCAGCGGGAAGCGGACGAAGTGGCCGCGGTTGTCGTCTTCGTTGATCTCGACCCGCACAAGCCCCCGCCGCTGCCA
>DATKYA010000221.1:0-5806 GCA_035528775.1 Planctomycetota bacterium
TTCGGCACCACCACGCATCTGCGGCTGCGCATCGTGGGGGAGTACGATGCTCCGGCTTCGAAGGAGCGCGTGACGCTGCTCGCCCGCAACGATCCGCCCGACATCCGCTGCTCCTGCGGCAAGCCAGCCGTCTGGGTGTGCTGCGAATGCGGGTATCAGCCCAGCGGTTGGATGTGCAGCGAGTGCGGCGCCAAACACAAATGCGGCACAGAAATGCTCCTGCCTATCGCCAATTCCCCTCGAACCGGGCAGTGCGGCTACACCGGGAATTCCGATTACGGGGCCATCTATGACGAGCTGCGTAGCTTTGGTGGCGGTGATCCGGATGAGGACGATCCCGATGATGACGACGATGCGGGATCATCATCTTGACAAGAGATTGCCTGAGGAAACATTGATGGAGCGCATCGCGCCCGGTATCTGGAAAATCCGCCTCGGCAAGCCCGAGGCCGTCACGCCCGTCGGCCTTCGCGAGGAGAAGATCTGCACGAAGGAGCTGCGCGCGCTGCCGAAGATCACGCAGCCGCCGTTCACCAAGGCCGACGTCAAGTTCAAGATTACGCGACGCGGCTGCACCGTCACGCTGCCGATGCGCAACGACGAGCACATCTTCGGCTTCGGCCTCCAACTGAAGTCGCACGACCAGCGCGGACTGAAGAAGCACCTGCGGGTGAATAGCGACCCCGTGGCCGACACCGGCGATTCGCACGCGCCCGTGCCGTTCTACGTTTCCACCGCCGGCTACGGCGTGCTTGCCGACACCGCCCGCTACGCCAGCTTTTACGGCGGCAGCCACCTGCCGCTCGACCCCTCGCAGCCTGAACCCGCCGGCGTGCGGCGGACGCAGCGTCCGCAACCGACGGGCATGGACCTCGCCGCCAACACCGACGACCTCTACGCCGCACGCAGGCTCGACCGCCGGCTGATGGTGATCGATGTGCCTGCCGCCAAGGGGCTGGACGTCTACCTGTTTGCCGGGCCGTCCATGCGAAACGCCGTGCAGCGATACGTGCTGTTCTCCGGCGGCGGCTGCCTGCCCCCGGCCTGGGGGCTGGGCGTGTGGTACCGCCCGTTCACCGGGGCCGACGCCGACCACGTGCGGCGGCTTGCCCACCAGATCCGCGAGGACGACATCCCCTGCGACGTCATCGGCCTGGAACCCGGATGGCAGTCGCACACCTACTCGTGCACCTACGTGTGGGATTCCGGGCGGTTCCCTGATCCCGACGCCCACGTCGCCGAGCTGCGGCGCATGGGCTACAACGTCAACCTCTGGCAGCACGCGTTCGTCCATCCCGACTCGCCCATCTACGAAAAGATGAAGCCCTCAGCCGGCAGCATCGAAGTGTGGGGCGGGCTTGTGCCCGACTTCACCGACAAGACCGCCCGCAAGGCCTTCGCCGATTACCAGAAGAAGAATCTCGTCGACCGCGGCGTCACCGGCTTCAAACTCGACGAATGCGACAACTCCGACTTCATCTCGTTCCCGTGGTCGTTTCCCGAGTGCAGCGAGTTTCCGTCGGGGCTTGACGGCGAGCAGATGCACTGCCTGCTGGGCATCCTCTACCAGCGGACGCTGTACGGCATTTTCCGCAAGGCCAACGTGCGCACCTGCAGCCAGGCACGGTCGTCGCACGCACTCGCCGCACCGTATCCGTTCGTGCTCTACAGCGACCTCTACAGCCACCGCGACTTCATCCGCGGCGTGGTGACGGCGGGCTTCTCCGGGCTGCTGTGGTCGCCGGAAGTGCGGCAGTGCGCGTCGGTGGAAGACCTCATCCGGCGGTGTCAGTCGGTGTGCCTCTCCCCGCACGCCCTCGTCAACGCCTGGATGATCAGGAATACCCCGTGGTGGCAGTACGACTACCACAAGAACAACGCCGGCGAGCCGCTCCCGGAGCGCGAAGAGGTCACCCGGGCCGTGCGCGACATCTTCCGCCTGCGGATGAGCCTGATCCCCTACCTGTATGCCGCCTTCGCCCGGTACCGGTTCGAGGGCATCCCGCCGTGCCGCTCGCTCGCAATGGATTACCCCGCCGACGAGCACGCCTGGAAGGCCGACAACCAGTGGCTGGTGGGCGACGGCCTGCTGGCGGCCCCGGTGATCGCCGGCGAGACCCGCCGCACCGTCTACCTCCCCCCCGGTGCGTGGCACTGCTTCTGGACCCGCACCCGCTACGACGGCGGGCAGTCCATCGAGATCGACGTGCCGCTCGAGCGGATTCCGCTCTTCGTGAAGGACAACACGCTGCTCCCGCTCGCATCCCCGGTGAATTTCGTAGCCCCAGGCACCTGCTTCGATATTGCCGTGCACGTCTTCGGCGAGCAGCCGGAGAGCTTCACGCTGTTCGAAGACGACATGTCGTCGTTCGACTACGAGAAGGGGAAGTGCAACCGCGTGACGCTGAGCTGGTCGCGCGAGGCAGGCCCGCAAGTGGAACGGATAGGCGATTTCGCGGGCGAGCGGTACAAGATCACCGAATGGAAGACCACCTGATGTGGCGGGGGCGCAGCCAAGGAAGCGTCACGCTACAGGGTCGCCCAGCAAGTGTTATGCGCTGCGATCCTGAGGCCCCTGAAGTCTGGTGCCCAGGAATCGGGGAGGCGGCGCCGGCATCGTGCCTGTGGGAACGAAGCAGGGCCGGGGGATCACGACGGCTCGGCACTTGGCAACCTGCTTTTCATCTCTTCACGGTTGCCTTGGCAGCCCCTGCTTTTTCGAAGCGAGCACATGACTCGCTGACTGCTTCACCGAGCCAATCACGTTTCCGGTGCCTGCGCGGTGCCGCGGTTTTCGTCGCTACAGCTATTCGGTCAATCAATATGCGCGACGCCCTGCGCGGAGGACCGGAAAAGCTCCTGACGCTTTCCTCAATGCACTCCTTTCGCACGTCGAGGTTCACGGTGACGGCGGTCACGCCGATCTTCACCATTCCGATTATTGCAAAACCGGTGACTGAGCCGGTGCTCGATCCCACTTTCCAGATGATCCTCCCGTCTGACTCGGGCAGATCAAAGGATGGTTCATCCAGCCCAAAGTCAAACACAAGGGTATCGTTCACGGAATCATAGAATGAAGACACAGTGAGACCCAGTCTGGGCATCTTCCTCCTGAACAGCAGACGTGGCTCCTCTCGTGTTTCGATCAGACGCAGCTCGCGTTCGGTTGACGAGGGTGGCATCCACCTGCAGTCGGCATTGAAGCAGCGGAAGCGTCCGAAATACTCGTCGAAATCCAGAGTGTATCTGTTGCAGGCGGGACATTTTCTCATCGTCGTTCCCCGTAGAGTCTGAAGTAGGCGCGGTGGGTGAGGCCCTCGAAGAACTGGTCTTCGACACCGGCATTTCTCAGGATGGCCTTCGCCTCCGGCTGAGGATATGGCTCCACGTAGATCACCTTGCGTATGCCCAGCGAACTTATCCTGTTGGCGCACATGTTGCAGGGATACGTGGTGGTGTACAACGTGCATTTCTCGAGGTCCGGGTTTCCGGTCCTCGAGAGAGCCAGTATGGCGTTCTCCTCTGCGTGAAGCGCTCGGCAGATATCCAGCATCTTGAACCGGTTGCGGATGCTCCTCCGAAGATCGTCCTCCTTCTCCCTGATTTCCGGAATTCGGCGTTTGATGTCCTGAAAGAACTCGCCCAGTACATGGTCTCGGTAGCACTGCTGAAAACGGTCTTCGCAGGACCGCTCATTCGTGGGAGCCGTGTTGTAACCTGAAGCAATCACGTTCCCCATCTGATCTACAATGACGGCTCCCACCTTCCTCTTCAAGCAGCTAGACCTCTGGCTTGCAGCATACGCCATAGCCATGAACACTTCCTCGGCCCTTATGGGCGTCCTCTTGGTCAGCGGGTGCTTTATCAGGTCGACATAGGCGAGCACGTTGCCCTTGAGCGTCTCGAAGTCCTTGTTCCCTATCGCTTCTATGTGCTTGGTGTTGGAGAGGACCACATCGGACTCGTAGAATGAATCAGCAACGCGCTGACCGTGGGGCTCGCTCCCGTAGCCCTTATCGATTTCGTCAAGTTCTTCGAATAGTGCTCTGTTGCCATTGAAATGGGACTTGGACCTCCTCCATCGTTCCTCGAGGTCGGCGTAAATCCCGAAGAGGAAGAAGTTGCTCGAATGGTTCCGAAGTGTTTGGATTTCACCGGGATTTCTGATGCTGTCGACGACCCACGCGGATTTCTGCTTCCCCTGCATTACCTTGATGGCCTCATGCGCCAACCAACCCGCTCCTTCATGCATCCGAATCTCGTCCCCGAAATCCTGAAGTCTCTGGCGCTCGTCAGCCTTCGAGAGCCGAGCAAGACTGCCCCTTTCCTTGCGGTACCGTTTTCTGAGGATTTCGGAGAGACTGACCTTCGTGAAGCCCGCCTTGGCCAGGATGTTGTTGGCAATGTAGGAGCAACCGCTGCCGAACGAGCCAGCAAGTCCGATCACGATTGGGTTCTTCTGTCTATCGCGGTCCATGGAAGTTTCGCCGTGAATCGGCTGCAAATGCATAGGCCTGCAATTGAACTAAGGATAACAGATGATCTGGAGCGTTTCAACAGGAAAAACAACGTGCCAGATGTCCCCGGCCCGCCGGTTACATCGTTCGCCTCAGCAGCTCACCGATCTTCCGCAGCGCGTGCTGCTCGTGGGGGTGGATGTCTCCCCACGGGCGCGGCCCGACGTTCAGCATGAACACCCCGCCCAGCCGGTTGGTCTCCAGCAGCTTGCCGATGATCTCCGCCGGCTCCTTCACGGCGTGCGTGCGGGGAGCGTAGGCCCAACCCGCGTTCAGGTTCCACCAGGCGGCGGTGGGCCGGTCGCCCACGTCGGTGGTGTTGAAGCCCATCTTGTTTTGGCCGGGCAGGTCGAGCTCCCACACTTGGTAATCTTCGCCGGGGCGCGGCAGCACGTGCGTGTTGTTCGTGATCACGGCGTCGGGCTGCAGGCTGTGGATGAGGTCGTACGTGCCGGCAAGGTCCCACGGACCGCGCGGCTGGAAGTACTCCAGCTCGTCGGGCGTGTTGAACTCGACGCGCGGCCAGTAGCCGTCGAAAAGTATCCCGCCGATCTTGCCGAATCGGGTGCACAGCTCGCGGAGCTGCCCCTGGTAGTAGGCCACGTAGGCCGGCCAGTCGCGCCGGTAGGCCGGGTGCGTCCAGTCGACCAGTGAATAATAGAAGTGCAGCGCGATGCCGCGGTCGCGCAGCGCCGGGGCAAGCTCCGCCAGCACGTCGCGCCGGAACGGCGTGTTCGTGATCTTCCAGTCCATCTGCGGAGTGTCCCACAGGCAGAAACCGTCGTGATGTTTCGATGTGATCAGCAGGAATTTCTGCCCGGCCTCCAGCATCAGGTCGGCCCATTCCTCGGCATCGAAGCGCACGGGGTTGAACTGGCCCAGCCGCTGGCGGTAGGTGTCGAACGGGATGCGCTCGTTGAAGTAGACCCACTCGCCGCGCCCGTTGATCGAATACAGCCCCCAGTGCACGGAGAGGCCGAACCGCGCGCCAACGAACGCCTTCACGCCCGCAGGCGTCGCCTGCAGCTTCACGGCGGAAGTGTCTTCGAATGTGTAGTCCTTTTTGTCGGTGATCATCGAGTATCCTTTCCTGAAAGAATTCTCACCATACCATATCAGGGTTGAACAACAGAATCAATGGGAAGAACAGCTTGGGGAGGAACTCTTCTCCGGAAAATGGCTTGGCAAGAACCGGTAAGCGCAAGAACCGTCTTGACACCCGCGCCAATTCTGAGCATAATATTCAATGACTCGGATGGCAGCAACATTGAAGTAGCACACCCCGTCAG
>DATKYA010000222.1:0-8915 GCA_035528775.1 Planctomycetota bacterium
GCCGCATTCCACCAGGCCGAGCTTCGGCTTGACCCAGCGGATGCCGTCGTCGGACTCGGCATACGCGTAGGAAGCCATGTCGGCCTTGGCGTCCCACGACTGCGGCACAGCCAGGTACCACATCCGCATGCGGCCGCCGTCGTTGTGTACGCTGCCGTAGATCGACACGCCCTTGCCGTCGGCATACGTATCGGGCCGCAGCACCGGCTCCGGGTGAAGCTGCGGCTTGTGCTGGATGAAGTTCAGGTGGCCGGTGAAGCCGCCGAGATTGGTGCGGGATTCAAACAGCAGTTCCATGCGAGTTCTCCGTGAATCCGTTGGTGCAGGGGTTCATCCGCGAGACGGCACGGCCAGTGATTATAGCAGAAATGCGGAAAAAACATGTGCGTGGTTTCGGGAATTTCGGAGAGGCGATCCGATACGGCCGTAGGGGCGAACCATCGTGTTCGCCCCCGCACGAATGGTGGTTGCAGCGTATTGCGGTTGCCGGATGATTGATGAGGGCGAACACAAGGTTCGCCCCCACGAATTCGCCAACAATCGTCAGATCGCCGACCCCGCCGCCGGCAGCCTGCACCCCGCCGCCTGCTACGTCACCTCCGCCAGCACGCGCTCCGCGACGGCGGCCTGCACCTCACGCGCCAAGACTATGGGCATGCCGTAGACGTCCATCTCGCGGGTGAACGCCCGGCGATGCGGCGCCCGGTGCGGCTGCATCTCCTCCAGCACCTCAAGGTAGCGCATCGTGACGTGCAGGAACATCGCGTGCGACAGCGTGGCCGGCGACACCGAGACCGGCTCGTGCGTGTACGGGTTGATCTGCTCCGGCAGCACGCCCGACGGCAGCGCGTAGCGAGCCACCCACTGCAGCAGCGGGACGGCCCGCTCCAGTTCTTCGGTCGATTTCGCCTTCGCGATCTGCCAGTAGGCCAGCCGCAGCGTGCCAAGCGTCCACGGATTGCCCGGGAGCTTGTCGGACAGCCGGAGATACGCGTCGCCCTGGTAGCGTGCGGCGCCGCCGATGTCGGTTTTCACCCACAGCGCCTCCCACGTCTGGTCCATGGTCGAGACAACCCGCGGGTCATCGGCCGGGAAGGCGCCCGACGCGCACAACGCCACGAGATTCGAGTCGAGCGTCATGTCAAGCTCGTAGCCGCGGTCCTTCTGGTAGCCGCATCGTGCGAACCGCCGCAGGTCGTTGTGGTAGAAGAACCGCACCAGCGCTTCCTTCATCCTGTCGGCCGTGTTGCTGTATCGGCGGGCGCGGTCGTCATCGCCGAACGCCCGGGCAAACTTCGCGGCCGCCCACAGCCCGCCGATCACCGTGCACGTGGTGTAGGTGTGTACGGCATAGCGCTCGTCCCAGTTGTCGTACGATGGAAGCGGCAGGTTCGTCTCGGGGTCGACGTGCCTGCACATGAACTCGCCGGAGTTGCGGATCAGCGTGTGGTACAGCGGCTCGATGAAGTCGAGGTCGCGGTATCGCTCGAAGTGCCGCCACAGGGCGAAGATCACCAGTGCCGTGGAATCCTCCTGGATGGGCAGAACGTGGGCGCCGTCGTGCACCCACGGGTGCTTGAGGTCGCCCAGGGCGCCGTCGGTGGTGTACTTCGGCATCATGAAGCCGTCTTCGGCCTGCGAAGTCGCGCAGAAGATGAAGAAGCTGCGCGACAGCTCCGGATACCCGGCGGCGTCAAGGCCGAGTGCGGCGATCGCTCCCACGCTCGGCCACACGTAGGAATACAGGTCGTGCCCCCAGGAGCGGGCGTCGGAGTCGCTCCCCGCGATGATCCCGCCGTCGGCGTCCGCCTGCGTGCGGAGGATAAGCAGGTTGCGCATGAATATCCGCCGCAGGTCTTCCGGCAGGGCCGAGAGGTTCAGCTCCTCCTTGGCGGTCCAGAACGTCCAGTAGTTGTGCGTGCGGCGGATGATCTCGGCCGGTGTGGTTTCCCACACGAAGGCGTTGTAGGCTTTCACTTCGGAATAGTCGGTGCCGAAGGCAATCCACAGCCAGCAGGTCTGCTCGCCGTGGGCGTCGAGGCGAAGGTTCACCGCGACGGTGCTGTCGACCGATCCGCTGGCGGCTGGGTTCTTGCTGAGCCAGCCGTCTTCGGCGTCCTTCCAGGTGCCTTCGCGGCCGGGCGTTCCTTTCTCGCCGGTGGTGTAGTGCTCCACGCCGAATCGGTCGCCGTGGGCCACGTTGATCAGGCAGTAGCGCCTGTCCTTGTAGTGGATGACCGATTTGGTCCCGGGGTCGAAGTCAACGGTATCGCGGTCACTGTGTTCGTAGAGGTTGAGGTCATGGTGGAAAAACAGCCGCACGTCGCGTGCGGTGCCGTTGAGGTCCTTCACGCGGATCTGCCGCACGAACAGCGGCTCCTCGAAATCCACGCAGTCGGTGCAGTACAGCTCGATGCCGAGGCGGTCATTGCGGGCCACGACGTCCGTGACCAGCGTGTTGTCGCGGTAGTTCAGCGTCTTGTGCCACTCGGGGCCCATCCAACTGAACTGGCCGTCGGCCCACACGCCGAACCGGCAGGGCTCCCGGCCCGCCTGGTTCTCCTTCCCCACGTGCGGGTAGAATATGTCGCGAACCTGGTACTCGCGATCGAAGGTGACCAATACGCTGCCGTTTCCGATGGGAATGTCTCTGGGCATGGTGCTCTCCAGGGATATGGTGTAGTTATGCCAGTGAGGGAGACCCCTCCTGATGGGTCAAACAGCGGAGAAAGGCCGGGGGTTCAATGTGACGTGAGGACGGAAAGAAGGGGCCACGGCGATCAGTGGACGAAGTAGACCAAGTGGACGAAGTGGACAGCGACGGATTCTTCTTGCTTGCACGCGCTGGTGGTCATCTTTCCTTCGATGTTCAGTGTTCGGTGTTCAATGTTCGATGTTCGCTCTCTCTTATCTTCCCGTCCTCCTCTTCTCCCGTCTTCTTGTTCTCCTCTCTGCCTCTTGGCTTGAGTGCTTCGAATATCGTCCTTTCCTCCACGGACAGCGGATTGTCCTCGTCAAACAGCTCCGGTCGGATGAAGATGGTGAGGTCGGTGGTGCGGTTGTCGCGGGTCTTGTTCTTGAAAAGCCAGCCGAGCACGGGAATATTGCCCAGCAGGGGCACTTGGCCGCCCGAGAGGGAGTGAGATTCGTCGCGGAGGCCGCCGATCGCCACGATGTCGCCCGACTTCACCATCACGGTGGTCTTGGCCTGGCGGGTGCTCACGATCGGCCGCTGCTTCTCGCCGTTCACCACGATGTAGTCCACGATCTGCTCCACCTTCGGGTTGACGTCGAGCGTGATGTAGCCGCTGTCGTGCACGCGGGGCGTGACGGTCACCTCGGTGCCGATGCGCTGGTCCTGGAACCCGCTGAGGATGCGGGTGCCGCTTTCCTGGGCGAAATCGAACAGCGGGATGGGCACCACCGTGCCGACGACGATGTTGGCGGGCCTGTTTTCCTGGGTCATCACGCGCGGCTCGGAGACGACCTTCGACTCGCTCAGCGTGTCGAAGAAGCTCAGCAGCAGGTTGAACTGGTTTTCGGAAAGCACGCCGGCCCGCAGGTCCACCGACGTTGCCAGCGGGTACTGGAAGTCGTGGTATTTAGCCGTGCCGCCGTCGATCCGGCCCTTCTTCGACGACACCTCGCCGCTGAACTCGAAGAACTTCATACTGTCGAGCGATGCCCAGTTCACCCCGAGCTTGCGAAGGTCGGAATCGCCCAGCTCCATCACCCACGTGGTGATCAGCACCTGGCGCGGCTTGCGGTCCAGCCCCTTCACCACGGTGGCCATGCTCTCGACCACATTGGGATCGTCGAAGACGACCACGACGTTGCGGTCGTCGGACTTCACCACCTTGCCGCTCTCGCCCTTCAGCTCCGACAGCACCTTCATCACTTCCTCGGCATTCGCGTAGGCCAGCTCGAACGTCCTGGTCACCTTCTCCGGAGCGGGCGGTGCAGGCGGGGCCACCTTCGGGACCGGCTTGTGAATGTGGATCACCTTCCCCCGCCGGGTGAACGTCAGCCCGTTCACCGTCAGGATCGAGTCGAGGGCTTCTTCGAGGCTGACGTCGTAGAAATTCACCGAAACCTTCCCGGCCACGTCGCTCGACGAGACGATGCTGACGCGGTACTTGGCGCCGATCATCTGGAGCAGCTCGGTGATTTCCAAGTCCTTCACGCTCATGGTGAAGCGGTCGCCGGAGGCCGAATCGATAATGACCGGTTGCGGCGGTGCGTCGGGCGTAATTTGAGCCGGCGGCTGCCCGCCCGCCGGTGCGGCGGCAGGCGGCTGCTCGTTTGCCGGAGCAGCCTGAGGATCGGCAGCGGCGGGCTGGTCCTGCGGCGCGGCCGGTTGCCCCGCAGCAGGCTGGGCGGCGCCCGGCAGCTCCTCGGGCGGCTTGAGAACCGGCTGGTCGGCCGCAGGCTCCTCACCAGCGGTCGCACCCATCAGCGGGCTGCCGAGCACGAAGCATGCCAGCAGAACGATCACAATCCCGGGGCGGCCGGGGGCAGTCTTCAGTGGGATATCCATGATGTTGGTCCACGTTCGAGCTTGGGATTTCAGAACTCAACTCACCGCTGCGGCAACTGTAGGAGCACGTCGGTCTTTTCCTTTCGCAGCACAACGCCGCTCTCCCGGACCTCCCGCACCTGGAAACCTTCGATGGTATCGCCGGCCTTCACGGTACTGCCATTGATGTACGCGATCCGCTCCGTGTCGTCGCCGAGGATACCCTTGAGTGCCAGCGACTGGGCTTCGGCGATGATAGCGGGGTCGGGGCCGCTCTTGGCCGCCTGCGCCGGGTGCGGCTTGGGTTTGGCCTGCTGCTCCACCAGCTCCTTCAGGAGCTGGGCCATAATGAACGGATCACGGGGGAGGGTCGGGTCGCATGAAACGGTTTTCGGCTCGGCGGGCACGGGCGTGACGGCGACGGGCTCGAGCTGCCCGGTTTCGGCCGCTCCCGCCGCGGTTTCGACCGGCTTCGGCTCGGCCCCGGCCATCTGGTAGGCCAGCACGCCCACCAGCACCGCGCCAAGCACCCCCAGGATCATGTACTGGTTTCGGGGGCTGAGGCCGAACGTGTTTTTCCTGGCCTGTTCGCTCATGGCTGTTTGCTCGCTTCTTCGGGTTTGAGGAAGAGGTTCAGTATCAGTGCCCCGCGGCCGATTTCCTTCTCCGGCTCGCCCTGAAACTGGAGTTCTTCGATAACGGCAAGGTTCTTTCCGTAGTCGATGCCGTGGAGGAGCGCGTAGATTGCGGGGAACCGCCCCTCGAGGTGCAACGTGATGGGAGTATACTGGTAGTGGAGCTGCTTCTGGGGCTCGCCGGGCCGCAGCAGGTTCACGCTCACGCCGGTGCGCTCGGCGTCGGTCGCGAAGTGCTGGAGGAACGCGTCGATCTCGTTCCTGCGCACGAACGAGCCGGCGAAGGCATTGAGCTTCTCCTGCAGCGGCGCCACTTCCGAGCGGTCGCGCTCAAGCTCCTTCTCCAGCCCTTCGTTCTGGAGGAGGACCTGCGTGAGCATGGCGTTCTGCTGGCGCAGGGCGTTCAGCCGCTGCGTCTGGCCGCGGATCAGCCCGAAGTAAGCGAGTGCTGCCACGCCCACGAGAGCAGCAAACCCGATTGCGTCGACTTTGTTCGGTTTCATTGCCATATCCGCCGGGCTGCGTAACGAGCGCACACGCCGTGCAGCCCTACGGCCCGGTTCTCGGGAAACACTCGATTTCGAACCCGATCAGCTTCAACTCGCGCACAGGCTCCTGCCGCCAGAACTTCATGTTCACCTCGTTCAGCAGCGTGGATGCGGACAGCATCGACACGAACTGTGTGAGGTCGAGGTTGGTGAGGGCGTAGCCCTTCAGCGTAATGCGGCGGGTGGCCGGCGGTTCGGCAGCGCTCGAGGCCGTGCCCGAACCGGCGGGCGCGGGTTGCACCGGTGCCGCCCTGTCGCCCGCGAAGCTCACTTGGTTGAGGAAGACCTTGTCGTTGCACGCGGCGGCGATCTCATGCAGGATCGGGGTGCTGGTCCGCCGCCTTTGCACCGCGTAGATCTCCTGGAGCTTCTCGCAGATGGCCTTCTTTTCCACTGCCACCACCTGGAGGTCCGCCTTCACGTCGTCGATGGCCTCCGTCTTCGATTGGAGTTGTGCCTGCTCCCGCTGCATCCGGGTGATCTTCGCGTTGAGGTTCAGGCCGATCGATGAGACCATCGCGGCCACCGCCAGCACGAACGCGATCCACGTGATCGCGCGGCGGCGGACGTACTGCGATTGCTTGTAGTCGGCTGGAATCAGGTTTATCTGTTTCATTGCGGATCCGAAGAAGAAGTCAAGAAGATAAGAAGATAAGAAGTCGAGAAGACAGTCTTTCCTGCGCTTCTGTCTTCTTTCCTTCTCTTCTTCTTTCGTTCTTCCGTTCTTCCGTTGTCACCCCTCTTCCTCCTCCTCTTCTCTTCTTGACTTCCTGGCTTCTTGACTTCTTATCTTCTTGTCTTCTTCCCTTCCTTCATTCTTCTTCCGCCCGCAGTGCAAGGCCAGTGGCAACCGCGTATTCGGGGCCGCACGATGCGCCGGTTCGCTTGCTGTTCCTGTTTGGGAACAGCGTGTCGAGCGGGGGCAGCGTTTCGATCTTCGCTCCGGTTCGCCCGCTGATGTTCTCGGCCAGCCCCTTCAGCTTGCTTCCGCCGCCGCAGAGGTATCCGTGCATGATCTGGGCGCCCTTCGACTGCGTGGAGAAGTAGCGAAACAGCTTCTGCAGCTCGGCGGCAAGCTCGTCGAGGTCGGGCCGCAGGATCTCGTGGATCGTGCCGGCGATCTCGGTTTTTGTCACCAGCTCGCGGTCGGCGCCGAACGTCGACGCCTGGCTGGGCGTGCCGATGCCGTATTCCATCTTGAGGAGCTCGGCCTCATCGTGGCTGATCTCGAGGCTGTTCTTGATCTTGGCGGTGAACTCGTCGCCGCCGCGCGCCGTGTTGCGGGTGAGGCGGATCGACCCCTTGTCGATGATCACGCTCATCGAGGCGCTCCGGCCGATGTCGGTGATGCTGATCGTGCCGCCCTCATGGTTGACGGCCGACCCCATCCTGCAGAGGGCCATGGGGACGATATCGACGACCGCGGTACGGATGCCTGCGGCGTTGAGCAGCTCGAGGAGCGCGATGAGGTAGGGCCGGTATGCGGCGGCCACGAGGGCCTCGGTGCGCTTCTCGTTGCCCGCAGTCACCTCGCCCAGCTTCACGTAGTCGATGCTGGCCTTGTCGACCGCGTAGTGGAGGTACGATTCCGCTTCCCAGCGCAGCACCTTCTCGATGTCGGCATCGGCCCCGGGCAGGGTGAGCGTGCGAACGTCCACCTTCTTCGGGGGCAGCGTGATGACGGCGGGCGAGCGGCTGAAGTCGCCCGTGCCGATGGCGCGCTTGAGGGCGTCGATCACCGTTTGCGGGCGGCGGTCTTCGATCTGGAGGAGGCTGTCGTCAAACGAGACCGACGCGAATGCCGCGAGCGCGGGCCCGCCCGGTCCGTACTCGAGTTGCACGAGTTTCGCACCGTTGTGCTGGAAGTCGATCCCGATCGGTGATCTGCCCTTGCGATTGGCCATTGGTTGCCCAGCTTGCTGCAGGGGGCGAACCTTGTGTTCGCCCGCCATCAGATCAGGAAATGCCGCCGATTCGGACGAGGGCGAACATAAGGTTCGCCCCTACGTCCGTTTCCAGGGATCGGGCAAACACAAGGTTCGCCCGCTACGCCGCTAGTAGCCGGGGTCGGGCGGATCGTCGATAGACACATTCCGATACCGCGCGCGCACCAGCTCCAGCAATAGCTTGTTGTCCCGATAAATGCTCACTCGTATTCTTTTAGCATCGGTTGAATCCCATGATTGTACACTGTTGATGTTCGCCGGGAGCACGTTGCGCACGTCAACGGTTCTGCGGAAGGCACCGGCTCCGGCGATGACGGTGCCGTCCTCTGCTCGCGGGGGCGAGTCGCTGTAGCCGTTGTAGTCGTCGATGTCGTCATAGCTCACGCGATTGGCAGCGTGGCTGGCTGACGGCCCGGCCAGATAGTTCTGGCTCACTTCATCGGCGGTCAGCGCCCGCGAGTAGACGGCCGCCAGGAACACCTTGCCCGCCCACGTCGTGCCGAAGTCTTTCAGAGCGGCCACCTGGATCGGATGGCTCTGCCAGGATGACAAATCTCCCGCGGCACCGATCGACTGGATGACCACCGACCCATTCACGTAGATTGCGGCGATAGTGCCATTGAACGTGGCTACGCAGTGCGTGGGCTGCTTCTGCAGTGGGGCAGTGAGCGTGACCGTCGGCGGCCTGCCGTGGCTATCCGTGCTCCGCGTACGAATGTAGAATCTCAGATCGCCCGCGTTCTGCGCGAGGATGAAATTCATGTGCCCGAAATCGGTTGCGAGACTTATTATCGGGGACTCGCCACAGGTGAGGCTGAGCGGCTCCACCCACGCTTCGACGGTAACCTGCCCGGACGCGATGCAGGCGGCGGACACCTTGCTCGCGCCGGCCGCAGTCTTGAGTGTGCCGCCGGCAGTCACGTTGATACCGTTGGCCCCGGGGATCCACATTGCTAGGTTCGGATCCGCAATGGTCAGCGGGGCGAGTGTCTGCACGCGCGACTGATCGGTGACCGTTGTGCCGGAGGCATCATCGAACGGATAGTACACGCGCAGGTTGTCGATCACGCGGCCCGTAGGCGTGGCGGTTGTGCCCGAGTAGGCGCGGGTATCAATCTCGGCCATCAGGCTGCCCGCGAGGGCGGCCGCCGCGATCGAATCGGCCGTGTAGGCCGCACCGCCGCTCAGTCCGGTTACCGTGTTCATCACCGCCACGATTCCCACGCCGACCACGCCGATGGCAACGACGACCTCGATGAGGCTGAAGCCG
>DATKYA010000223.1:0-4760 GCA_035528775.1 Planctomycetota bacterium
GTGCCGGTGATCGGCACGCCGGTCACGGGCGTTGATTGCACCGTGAGGCCGTGCGTCTGAACCTGGTAGGCGGCGACGGCGGCGTGGGCTTCGTTCATCGACACCGTGAGCAGTGCCTGCCCCGCCGGCCTGCCGATGCCATCGAGCTTCCATTGCACGAAGCTGTAGCGAACGTCGCCCACTACGGCGACCGGCGGAGCGGAAAGGCTCACCGCCAGGTCTTCCAGGCAGTCGGCAGAATAGCTGGTGGTGCCGGGTATGGTGCCGTCGATGGCGATTCCCTGAACAGGAGTGGAGCTGACGGTGAGGGTGAATGTGCGGACGCCGTACACAGCGACGGCGGTGGTGTCGGCGTCGGGCACGATCTGCAGGGAGGTGACCCCATCGGGATAGTCGATGCCGTTCACCCGCCAGTGCTGGAAATCGTAACGAGCGCCGGCAGACACGGTGGTCGAGGGTGCGGTGAGATTCACGGGCTGGCCCTGGACGCATACCGCGAAATAGCCGGTGACGCCCGGGCGGTCGCCGGTGATGCTCAGGCCGGTGACCGGCTCCGACCTGACGGCGATGGACACGGTGCTATCGGTGAGCCGGTAGTGGTGCAGCGTCTTATCTGCGGAGTTGAACGCCCAGAACTCGGAGGCGTCGTTGGTGAACGCGTAGATGGTGCAGGGGAAGCCGATGCTGCCGAGCTTTGCGCCAGACCGGGCATGGTAGAAAGCGTTTTCGCAGAACACGAGATCGGGCGTGGCGGCATAGACCTGCTCGCGGAAAAGCATCAGGTCGTTGCGGACGTCGAGTGTTTCGAGCACGACTGCGCCGTAGTAGAGGCGGCGGGCGTCCGTGGCGAGCACTACGGGCGGGCGCCCGTCCCGCGCGGGCCCGTAGGATTCGGTGCGAACGCTCTCGCCGATGGAGTTCCCGACCAGATGCATGGTGCGGATTTGCCCGTTGTTTGGCGGAGTTCCCACGAAGATCAGCCCGGTGGCCGGATCGCATTCGATATCGCTGTAGCTCCGTACCAATGAAACCGACTGGGCGATAAGCTGGTGCAGCCGGGAGACCCTGACGGGCTTCACGTCCTGTGTGCCGGTGACGGCATAGTCTGTGCCGCTGATGGCTTCGATGTAGTAGGGGCGCCAGCTGCTATACGTGGTCCACGTGCGAGTGGGGATCTTGTAGTGGCCGACCTCGCTGCCCGAGCCGTCGGCATCGCAAATCACGTAGAACAGCGAGCTCTCGTCGTTCGAGAGGCTCATATCGGAGAAGGCGCCGAACGTGGTGTCCCTGCTGATCTGCGCGTGGGAGACGGCGTCGATCACGTGAAGAGTTTTTGTTTCGCGCAGGAAGAGCAGGCCGTTCGAGGGCGAGTAGGCGAGCTGGAGGCAGTCGGCGGCATAGGGGAATGATTCGATCTCGACCGGGAGCGGGGTGACGAGGGCATCCTGCTGGTAAACGGCTTCCGCGACCCGGTGCGACTGCACGACGAGCTGAAGCTGCGCCTGGCCGGCGGGCTGCGAGGCACCGTCGAGCGTCCAGCGAATGAAGCGGTAGCGGGTGCCATCGGCGACGAACGCTGGCGCCGAGGTGAGGGCGACGGATTCGCCGGGCTGACAGGCGGCGGTGTAGGTGGCAACCCCAGGCTTGTCGCCTTCGATCGGGGCGCCGAGCGCAGGTGTCGAGCGCACCGTGAGCGCGCACTCGATGGGGGCGAGAGCGAAGTGATGGGCGATCTGCGTGACCGGGTCGAGCACCCACAGCTCGGAGCCGTCGCTGTTGAGCGCGAGGGCGCTCGTGGATACGCCCAGATCACCGAGCAGCTCGCCGGTGAGGGCGTCGTAGACGCCGTGCCTGCCGAACGCCAACGACGCGGTGGCTGCATAGATGGTTTCGGAGAACAACTGGACGGGGGCCGCGACATTTCCGGTGGCGATCTGTATCCTGGCGTAGTAGATGCGCGTCCCATCCGTGGAGAGCGCGAGGTTGTTCATTGCGGTGCATTTGCCGCTTACCAGCCCGGAAAGGTTGTCGCCGACCAGCGAGAGCACGGTTATCGTGCTCGGACTGACACCGAGCGTCGCGTAGTAGATTCTGCCCGAGGCGGAATCGTACTCGATGTCGCCATAGTAGCTGAGACGCAGACTCGACAGCACCTCAGGAGTGGATCCGAAGCGGTAGAGCGCCAGCTCGTATTGGCTGTCGTGCATCAGCAGGAACCGGGCGGAATCGACAGCTTCGATCCGCCGGGCAGCAGGAACGGGGGCTGTCTGCCAAGAAAGCGTGGCGAGGTCGAGTCGGTGGACAAGCGTCTGCCCCGAAGATGCGTAGTCGACGGCATAGAGGCAGCGTCCGTCGGGCGAGAGGCTCATATCGGTGAATTTCGTGAACGCAAGCCGGGTGTCGAGCGGCTGGCGTGTTTGGGTGTTCATGGCGAAGATCGCGGTGCCGGAGTTGCGCACGAGCAGGATTCCGAAGGCCTCGGAATATTCCATCTGCACGCCGGATCCGGTGGCGGCGAAGGCATCAATCTCGCGAGGAAAGAACGGGGCGGGCTGTGGCGAGTAGATGGCGTTCGCGGTGTGGGCCGCGTCCATCGTCACGCGGACGGCGGTGATGCCGGCGGGCTGGGAGGCGCCGTCGATCTCCCATCGAACGAAGCTGAACCGGCTGCCCCCGACGATGGCCGTTGGCGGCGCGACAATCGTGACAGCCCTGCCTGCTTCGCACCGGGCGGGGTAGGGAGTGATACCGGGCACGTCGCCGGAGATGTCGATGCCAGCGGCAGATGCCTGCACCGACAGCGTGGCGGGCTCCTGCGTGAGTGCGTAGCGGTGCAGGATGTTGCGATAAGGCTCGAAGGCCCACAGTTCGGATCCATCGGTCGCGAGCGCATAGACGGACGTGGCGAATTCCAGGCTGCCGACGGGCTGCGCCGTGGCGGCATTGTAGATCGCGGTGGCGCCAAATGCGAGGTCGCCCGTGGCGGCGTGGATCTTCTCGGGGAGCACCCGGTAGCCCGCGGAAATGACGTGGGCATCGAACTGTGCGCTTCCGTAGTAGAGGAGCCTGCCGTTGGTCGAGAGCACCAGCGGCCCGGTGACGACGGTATCCGGAATCTTCACCTCCGAATAGCTGAAGATGCTGTCGTTGAGGATTCCGCCGGCCCGCACTTCCTGGTTGTTCATGGAGGGCGGATCGTTTCCCTGGTAGACGCGCCGGGTCGCCGCGTCGTATGCGGCATCCATGAGCATGCTGTCGCCGCTGAGCATGGTTGGCCGCGTGCCGAAGCGGTACAGCCCGTCGGCGATGAAACGTTGAGCGTCAACCGCTTTCAAGCGATCGAACCTGCCGGGGCGCATTTCCCATTCCCGCCGGGAGAGATCGAACCGGCAGACGCGCCCGCCCGGCACTGTGGCGGAAAAGTCTGACGCGAACAGGCACTCGCCGTCGGGCGACAGGGAGATGGAGGAGAACTTGTCGACGGCCACGAGCACACTGTTCTCGGTCCGCGTGGCGACGTCTACAACGCGAATGGCGCCGGTGCTCCGCAGGAAGAGCAGGCCGTGGCGCGGGGAATATTGCAGCTCGGCCACGTCTTCCGTTGCAGGAATCGACTCGATCTCGCGAGGCAGGGTCACGGCGTTTCCCTGGCTCGCGTATTCCGCCACTGCCACAGCAGGAGCGTTCACCTGGATGGAAACCGTTGCCTGCCCGGGTTCGCGCGGTGAGCCGTCGACCACCCAGCGCGAGAATGCATAGCGGATTCCATCGGCCGTTGCTTCCTGCGGCGCGGTGAGGGTGACAGTCTCGCCGGCGGTGCACGGCACCGTGCAGTTGGTGGCGCAGGGCCGGGCGCCGGCGATGTTCACGTTGAGGATGGGCGTGGATTGCACCGCCAGCGACAGGCCCGGTTGGTTCAGCAGATAGCGGTGCAGCGTGCCGTCGGACGGCTTGTACGCCCACGCTTCCGAGCCATCGGATGCCAGTGCGTAGACGGTGGTATCAAGCCCAAGGGAGCCGAGCGGCACGCCGGACGCCGCATCGTAGCAGGAGGCGCGTCCGAAGGCGGTGCTGGCGCTTGCGGCGTAGATCATCTCGGGAAACGTGCGGACCGCCGAGATCGGTTCTGCGGCCTGCACCTGCACCTTGCCGCTGTAGAAGTGGCGGCCGTCGGTAGCGAGGGCAGCGGTTCCGCCGCCTTCCACCGGCCTGAAGCTGATCAGGGGCTGGAGCGTGTCGCCCGCCAGCGTGATCACGTCGACGGTGCTGGTCGGGACTCCGGTGCAGTAGACGCGGCCGGCGTCGGGATCGTATTCGGCATTGCCCTCCGATCCCAATCTCACCCGGCTCAGCTCCGTTACCTGCGGCCCGAAGCGGTTGAGCGTGAGGTCGGTTGCCTGGTACGGCCCGTAGATGAGGAACCGCTGGGCGTCGATGGCTTCGATCCGGTAGGCGACACCGATTCGGCCGACTTCCCATGTGTGAGCGGCGAGGTCGTATCGATGCACACAGTGCTGCAGGGGATTCGCAAAGCCGCCGTTGTAGACCACCCCGTAGTCCGAGACGTACAGGCAGCTCTCGTCGGGCGAGAGGCTCATATCGACGAAACGCATCGTGGCGTAATGCACGTCGACAAGGGCGCGCGTCCGCGTGTCGATCACGTAGATGGCGGCTTCAGAATTGCGCAGGAACAGCAATCCGCGGCTGTGCGCGTATTCCATCTGGTCCACCTTGCACGGCGAGGGAAACGATTCAACCTC
>DATKYA010000224.1:0-6160 GCA_035528775.1 Planctomycetota bacterium
ATCTGGGGGCCGATGAACTTCCTCGTGTTCGAAGGCCTGCGCCGGTATCCGGAGTTGAACGACGTGGCGGGCGAGTTCGCACGCAAGAGCCTGAGCCTGCTGCTGAAGGAGTGGCGCGAGAACAGCCACGTACACGAGAACTACAACGGCACCACCGGCGAAGGCTGCGACTCGAAGTCGTCAGACCCCAACTACCACTGGGGTGCGCTGCTGAGCCACATCGCGCTCGAGCAACTGATCGACGTGGAGGCGTTCGGCAGGGGCGGGCTGCGATTCGGCTGCGGCCTCAAGAACGCAGGCAAGGCCGAGAACGTGCAGCTCGCGGGGCACCGTTACAGCGTCTCGTTGCGTACGAAGCTCGAGGTGTACGAGGATGGCGAGCTGCTGCTCGAGACGCTGAAGCCGACGACGATCCGCAACTTCCTCCACACCGGCAAGGGCATCGAGTTCGACGTCGACGCGCCAACCGCCGTGCAGCTCAACGTCTGCGGCCATGCCGACGTGCGGCCGGCGGCGGGGAAGTTCCGGGCGTTCATCAAGGGCGATCGCAAGGGGCAGTACATCGCGGCCTTCGTCTTGCCGAAAGGCATGACGCACGTGGAGGCAAGAAGAGAAGAAGATAAGAAGGGAAGAAGGGAAGAAGGGAAGAAGGAAGAAGAGAAGAGGGGAAAACGAGAATAAGTTGGGAGAGGGATGAATGGGATAGGAGGAAGAGGATCGGAACGACAGAATAATGGCTGACAGAATGATGAAGGGAGCGGCAATCTTCATCATTCTGCCCTCATCATTCTGTCTTGTTTTCTTCCTATCCGATCATTCTCCAGCTTCCGCCTTCTTGTCTTCCTGTCTTCTTGACTTCCTATCTTCTTGCCTTCTTGACTTCTTCCCTTCTTGGCTTCTTCCCTTCTTGACTTCTTCCCTTCTTGACTTCTTCCCTTCTTGACTTCTTATCTTCTTATCTTCTTGCCTTCTTATCTTCTTGCCTTCTTATCTTCTTGCCTTCTTGACTTCTTATCTCCTTGTCTTCTTATCTTCTTGACTTCTTATCTTCTTGACTTCTTGACTTCCTATCTTCTTATCTTCTTCAATGCAGTTCTGCCAGGCAGAGCGTTCCGCTGGCATCGGGGACGAGTGCGACGCGTGCGTTCTTGCCGAGTGCGGCGAGCATCGGTTCGATGGCCTCTTCGATGGTGTCGTCCTGGACGGCATTGAGGCGGTCGAGCTCGTCATCGGAAAGCTCGGTGCCGACGAGGCGGACGTCGTGCGAGAAGAACGTGCGGCGGATCGCCCAGGTGCGAAGGATCGCCTGCAGGCGGGCGAACGCGGCTTCCGGTTCGCCATGCCACGTGCGTTTCTCGAACAGCCCGGCGAGCTCGGGAACGGGTTTCGCGAGCAGCTCGCGCTCGAAGGGATCGTGGGGGACGGGAAGATGGCCGGGGCCTGCGAGCAGGACGATGGTGCCGCGCGGTTTGACGCCAGCCGCGACGAAATCGAGCATGCGCGGGTCGAACGGGACCGCCGGCGGCTGTGCATCGGGCTTGCCTTCCGGGACCATGTAGGGGCACACGGCGTGTGCCCCAGGGCGGACGCCGTCCGCCCCTACATATGCTTCGGGCGGAGCGGCTTCTCCGGGCGATGCGATCGCGGCGTCGGCCAGCCCGCCCAGATCCGCTCCCCATACCAGCTTGTCGCCGGAATCCACCGCCGCCCGGTGCGCCTTGATCGGGTCGCCTGCAACCGCGCTCACCGGGCTGCCGTCGAGCGTCACGACGAAATCGAGGATGAAGTCGAGCCCCGTGATCGCGCCGGCGTATTCGGCGTCGAGCCGCGCGGGGTTGTCGCCCAGCCTGCCGCAACTGCTGTTTGGCGAGAACCATAGTGCCTGGTGGCGGACGATCGTTGTGAGAGCGGCGAGGCCGGGAATGATGGCGTCGTAACCGCCGGAGTAGCCGAGCCAGGGATGCGGCTGCACGGTTCCCACGGCGATGCGGACGTCGGCCTCGGCGGCGGTCTTGTTGATGAAGATCGGTGTGCCGAGCGCCGAGAAGCCGCGGAATGCGTGGTCGCTCGCCACCGGGTCATGCTGCACGAAGTGGGCGAGAGCCGGAAAGTGGACGAGCGGGCGAGCGGGGGGGTGGGCGAGGAGAGGGGCGCAGCCGACGATCACGATCCTGGCAGCCGACGCCTGTTCGAGCTGGTGAATGACGTGCGGCAGCACCTTCTCCGCCACGGGTAGGATGGCGGGATCGACGAGCACGGCCGCCGATTTCCCGGCGAGCTTCGCCTTCTCGAGCGGCGGTGCGCCCACGGGCGACTGCAGGGCGCGCTCAGCAAGCTCGTCCCATCCGGCCGGCTCCGGCCGCGGCGGCCGCCGCGCTATCGCCAGGTTCCCCGGCGGCAGCGCAAGCTCGAACGTGATTCTTCCGGATCCAAACGGCAGTGCGAGTTCCATCTCGGGCCTCCGGCTGTTGACGAGTTGGCCAGTTAATCAGTTCGTCTCAGTGGACGAAGTGGACGTAGTGGACGTAGTGGACGAAGTGGACAAAGAGCGATCAACCGATCAACTAATCATCGGCAGGTTTTGCGGGAAGATCGCATTGAGGATAAAAGAAGCCCGGCTTCTTCCGTGGGCCGGGCTTCTCACGACAATGGGAAGCTTCATACGGCACTTCCCGGACGACCTCATCCTTGAGATCACAAGTTTCAGGGCTTGATCGTCACGGTCGACTTGCTCCTGACGACCAGGTCGAACAGCTCTTCAACGTCCGTGTTGAGCATGCGAACACATCCTTCGGATACTTGCGTGCCAATGGTCTCCGGTTCCGATGTGCCGTGAATGCCATACCCCCGTGAAAACTTGATCCACCGGGTTCCGAGCACGTTTTCGGGGTCGCCGTATCGGACGACCTTGCCGGGGCGGAACCAGTCGGGATTCTTGATCTTTTCCTCCACCTTGTAGGTGCCTTCGGGGGTAGAATCCTGCTTTCCGAGGCCTACGCGGTAGCTCTTGAAATACTTGTCGCCCATGTAGACGGTGAGCGTGTATTTGCTCTTCTCGATGACGATGTTGAAGGGGCCCCGGAGCACCTTGAATTTCTCGCCCGCGCGGATGGTGTGCATGTCGGCGATGCTGTTCATCTTGGCGATGAGCTCGGGCGGGACGGCGTGCCTGCCGGCGATCCTGATCAAGGTGTCGCCGGGGACGACGGTATAGAGTGTGGCGGCCTTGCTGACCATTTCGCTGGAGGTCAGCTCGTCGAGCTTCTCCTGAAGGGGCCTGCGCTGCTCGTCGGCGAGGGGGCCGGAGAGGGCGATCTTCAGGTATTCGGAGGCTTTCCCGGCTTCCTTGCTCTTGTAGTAGTGGTCGCCGAGGAAGGCGGCCGCCTGGATGGCGGCCTCGCTGGTGGGCGCGGTCTGGACGGCGGCTTCGTAGAGCTCGATGGCCTTGGGATCGTTGGCTGCCCCGGCTGCCCGGGCCAGGCGGAACAGCTCGGCCGCCTTGGCGGCTGCGAGCTCGGCTTCGTTCTTCGCAGTGCCCTTCAGCGGGCCGGGCCCGGCAGGCTTGGTGTCGTCCCCCTGACCCTGCCCGGTGGCCGGTAGGACGCCATCCGGCGTCTTGTCCATTTCCTGGCCGCCCTGCGGGGCCGGTACGTCCGCCGTCCCGCGGACGTACTTCACGTAGGTGAAGATCACACCTATGATCAGAACGGCTACAATGATAATGGGCCACGGCCTTTTCATAGCAGCTCCTTGCGATAGGGCCGGTTCTTCGCACGCGCGGGCCTTGCGAGCGAAGGCTTTCCTGTACCGGCGTAAAGCATTATAGCGAGCATCTCGGAATAAGCAAGTGCAAAAAGCAATTCTCATTCAATCTATCGTCATGCGGCGGGATTTTCTTTAGCGGCTTGGGGCTGGCGGCTGGCGTGGCAGTGGACGAAGTGGACCAAGTGGACCAAGTGGACGCCGAGGATGCCGCAAAAGCCGCTGATGCCGCCGACCGGCCTAAAGCCTAAAGCCCAATGCCCAAAGCCCTCTCAAATCATCTCGCGCGTCTTGCGCTTGACCATGCGGATCAGCTTGCCGACCTTGCTGAGGCGGTCGATGGTGTCGTTGTTCACCACGTAGAGGATGCGGCAGCGCAGTTCCTCAAGCCTGTTGAGGTCGTTCTTGTCGGCGGAGAGGAAGATCGTCCTGGCGGCGTCGTCGATGCCCTCGCCGTACTTGTCGCCGAGCGACTTGATGATCTTGCCCAGTTCCGACGACGAGACCTTCTTGCCCTGCTGATCGGGATACGGCTCGCGGGCAACCGAGCCGATGCTGTCGATGCGGTGGAGTGCTTCGGCGGCGGTCTTGGCTTCCTCGGCCGAGCGCTTCTCGGTGATCTCCTTGAGCACGGGGATGGAGCGCTTGTAGCCGAGCAGGCCGAGGGCCTTGATGAGGCCGAGCCTGACGCCCGGCTCGTCTTCGATGGCGAGCCTGTTGGCGATGATCTCGGCGCAGCGTTCCTTGCCGATGTATTCGAGGCTGCTGATGGCGTACTGGCGCACCTGTGGCGCGAGGTCGTTGATGCCGAGTGCGAGACCGTCGATGCAGCGCTCGTGCTGCACCTCGCCGAGCGCGAAGGCGCAGGCGGCGCGGACGTTCACGCTGGCGTCGGCGCTGATGGAATGGGCGAGGCGTTCGATCACGGCCACGTGATCGGTCTGCCCGAGGGCGTTGGCGGCGGCCGCACGCACGCGCTCGTTCGCGTCGCGGGCGAGCAGGTCTGCCAGCACGAACAGCGGCTTGTCGCTCCCGAAATACGCCAGCACCGACGCCGCCGTCGCCCGCACCGTCGGGTCCGGGTCGGCACAGGCGTCCATCAGCGACGGAATCGCTTCGGTGCCGTAGACGCCGTAGAGGTAGGTGCAGATGGTCCGGGGCTCGAGCAGCGGCGAGTCCTTGTCGATGAGCACCACGATCTTGTCGTTGGCGAGCAGCCGGCGGAGCACCGGCAGGATGCGGGCGTCGCGGGCGCGCGCGATCCGGTGGCAGAGGTAGAAATACTGGAAGGCATTCTCGCCGATCGATGTCCGCTCCAGCACCTTGATGATGTCGGGATGGGCGGCCTCGTGGTCGATCTGGTAGAGCACCATCGACGCGCTGAGCTGGAAGTAGGTGTCGGTGGAGGGCGCATGGAGCTGTGGCCGGATTTCCTTCGCGGCCGGCTGGCCGATCTCGACGAGTTTCTTCCAGACGTCGGTGAGGGCGGCGTCCTTTTGGGCGCGCTCCGCCTCCGGAATCTTGTCGGGATTCACATTCCGCAACTGGTCCAGCAGCTCGGACACGTTTCCCGCGGCAAATGCATTTGCCGACAACAGCACGCTGATGATGACAGGCAGCGATCTTTTCATAGGCACCTCCAGATTGAAAACCCCATTTTACAGCCGGCCCGCCGCGAAATCAATGCTAAAGGGCGGCAAAGGAATCATCGAACAAAACGGAAGAATGTTTAACAGGATGAACAGGATGAAGAGGATGAGGGAAGAGGAAGAGGGAAGAGGAAACAGGATAAACAGGATCGACAGGATGGGGAAACGAAAGCGTTTGTCTTCGATTTTGTCCACTTGGTCCACTACGTCCACTCGAGGACTTTGCTCTGATGGACAAAGTGGACAAAGTGGACAAAGTGGACAAAGTGGACGAAGTGGACGAAGTGGACCGACACCCCCAAATCCTCTTCTTCCCCTCTTATCCCATTCATCCCTGTTCACAAATCCTTCTTCATCCTGTTCATCCTGTCCATCCCTGTTAAATTGTTTTGTTTTTCCCCGCAACTTTTTCCCACATCGAGCGTTCAATCACGTGAGTATCCGGGCGGGCGTCGTCCGCTTCGGCGATTATTCGGCAGCGCGTGTGTTTCAACAGATTTTGCGGAGGCCATTGAGATGACAAGAGTTTTGCGGCTCGGTACGTTGTGCATGGTGTTGGTTGCGGCGTTCGGCCTGGCGTTCGCGGGCGAGGGCAAGCGCGAGCGGCCGGACAAGGGTCCCAAGCCCGACAGGCCGGCGAAGCAGCGGGATGGCGCCGCTGATCGCGCCGCCAACAAGCTTCGCGAAAATGCACCCCCCGAAATCCAGGCGATCATCGACAAGAAAGCCCGCGGCGAAGAACTCACCCC
>DATKYA010000225.1:0-3001 GCA_035528775.1 Planctomycetota bacterium
GGAAGACAAGCCGGAAAAGGGCGGCATCGTGGTCGTCGAAGACGAGACCGACAAGAAGGCCAAGGGCAAGACGTGGGGCTTCGGCGAGTTCCTGATCGCCGTCTCGAAGAACGACCGCGCGGTGCAGCCCTACAAGTCCGACGACCCGGCGACCGACTACGGCTATGATCTGGGCAAGGCGATGGGCGACAAGTTCGTCGGCTCGCTCACCCAGGCCAAGGCCATCACCGGACTGAGCGAAGCCGTGCCGGCAGACGGCGGGTTCCTGGTCGGCGTGGATCGCAACACCAGCATCATGAGCCGCGTGTACAACGTGGGTGACCTGCTGTGGCGCGTGGATATGGTGGGCATCGGGGCCGGCAGCAACGGCATGACCTTTAATGCCGAGGCGGAGACCAGCCGCGCAGACGGCAGCCGCCGAGGCGGCATCCTGGCCTACTGGGCGTGTGAGGCGGCGAACAAGACGCCCACTCACCCGACCTTCAGGCAAAACGAGTTGAGTCTGAACAAGGTCATCGGCCTTGTCTACGCTACCGACGAATTGCTTCAAGATGCCACAGCCCTCGAGAGCTGGATCATGGGCAACTTGCCGGAGGAGCTGCGCTTCGTGGTCGAGGACGCGATCGTCAACGGGCCAGGCGGCGGCATGCCGATGGGCATCATGGCCAGCCCGTGCCTGATCACACAGGCGATAGAGGTCGGGCAGGCGAACACGACTATCGTCTCGGAAAACATCATCAATATGTGGTCTCGGCGCTGGGCAGGCGGGAGAGACTACGTGTGGCTGATCCATCAGGACTGCACGCCACAACTCCACCAGATGAACCTCGGCGTAGGCGCCGGTGGGGCGCTGACTTACATGCCGCCCGGCGGGTTGTCGGGACTGCCCTACGGCACGCTTTATGGACGACCCGTTCTCGAAACAGAATACGCGCAGACGCTCGGCACGACTGGCGACATCATCCTGGCGTCGCTACGTGAGTACCAGATGATCGACAAGGGCGGCATGCAGTCGGCCAGCTCGATCCACGTCCGGTTCACGAACGATGAGACGGTCTTCCGGTTCGTCTATCGCTGCGATGGGCAACCGAAGTGGAACTTGCCGCTCACGCCGCATCACGGGAACACCACAGTCTCGCCATTTGTGTGCTTGGGCGGGCGGCCATAAAGGAGATTTGAAATGAACATCTTGGATCAGCTTCATGTAGTGCCGGGCCTCTACCCGGTAGCGGACTTCATGGCCGGTGGCGTTAGCACCGACATCGTGAGGTGCCAGTCGGCGGTCGGTGTTCGGTTCCTGATCTTCCGTGGCAACGCTACGGGCGGGACGGCGACGGGCGTCGTCACCGTCAGTGCGTGCGACACGGTAGGCCCCGGCACAGCAACCGCCGTCGAGTTTCAGTATCGGATCAGCACTACCCCCGATATCTGGGGCGCGTGGACACAGGCGCTTGCGGCGGGCTTCACCATGACCGCAGGGGACAACCAGATCTATGACGTGTTCGTCCCTGCGGCCAACTGCGCCGCGCTGGGCTTCGGCTACTGCCGGCTGAATATCACCGAGCCGGTAAACGACCCACAGGACGGCTGTGTGCTCATCGAAGTGGTGCAGCCGCGTTACCAGCCCGTGCCGGCGACGCTGCTGACGTAGTATCGGATTCGCTGGGGGGCGGGTGCAATCCCGGCCCGCCTCCTCTGTGGGCTAACAAGGGTTCAAACCCCGGATAGCCAAGGAGAATCGAAATGGCAGGAAGTGCAACACAACGAACCGCCCTGTTTGCACGGCAGCAGCCGGGCGGCTTCTGGAATACCGCCGACATCAAGGATCAACCGAACAACATCTGGTTTGTTGGCAGCGCAGAGACACGCGCTGCTGACGCGGTAGGCAATGGGCGCAACCCTGACCGACCCTTCGCCACGCTTGACTACGCCGTGTCCCATGCCCTCGTCGCCACGGGCGACACCATCTACCTGCTGCCTGGGCACGCCGAGAACCTGGCGGCGGACAGCACAGTGGACGTGGATGTGTCGAACTTGCAGATCCTCGGCCTGGGCTGGGGCGGCAACCGACCGACCTTCACCGCGACGGCCATCGCCGGCGACTTTAAGCTGGCGGCGTCGTGTGGCATCCTGCGGAACATCCTGTTCCTGAGCGGGGTGGACGCCACGACCGGGCTGCTGGAAGTCAGCTCGACGGACTGGCTGATCGACAACTGCGAATTTCGAGACAGCGTGGACGAGGCAACCGACATGGTGATGGTTCTGGACGGCTCCGACCGGCTGCACATCAAGGACTGCATCTTCACGATGGCGGCGGGGGCTGGGGCCAATAGCGCCATCGCCATCGGCAGCTCGGACGACGTGCATATCGAGGGCTGCCGGATCTACGGCAACTTTGCGGTGGGGGCCATCGACTTCCGCACCGCGGCGAGCGCACGCGCCAATGTCCACGACTGCAAGATTTGGACCGAGAACGCGGCGGACATCGCGATCATAGACTCGATCACGACCTCCACCGGCTTTATCGGGCCGAACCTGTACATCATGCTGCAAGATGACGCGGCGAACATCACCGAAGCCTGCACGGGCGCGACGTTCCACTATATGCGCCCGATCCACATCGTCAACTTGGCCGGCGAGAGTTCGCTGGATACCAACATCACCGCGAGCACAGACTAGGAGGGATGACAATGGGCGTAGTACAAGAGTCAATCCATAACGCGCTTGTCTTCCGAGATAGCGTGTACGCGCATCGGTGGTATGAGGCAATCGGCGAACCCGTGACCAAGTACGTGCAAGACTTCCAGGGCTACCCGGTGGACAACACCACCTTCTTGCCGACCGAGTTCGTGACCACGCTCGTCGGAGCATCGACGGCGGTCCCCACGGATGCGGCTGGCGGGGCGATGCTGATCACCACCGCAGCTGCGGACAACGATGGCGTCAAACTGCAGCTCGGGAGCACGGCAGGCGAGAGCGTTGGCTTTGCGGGGCAGTACCC
>DATKYA010000226.1:0-4303 GCA_035528775.1 Planctomycetota bacterium
CATCGGACAGCAGGCGCCCGACCGGCATGTCCATCAGTTCGCCGTATCGGCCACGATTCGCGCCGATAACGAAGTCGCGCCGTATCGCACGCATCCGCACTCGCAAAGGATCGGTTTCATCCATTGTTACGGCCTGAATATCCAAAAGTCATTCCCCTCATGGTATAGGGGCTGGGCCACGCCCTCGGCAAACACGTGAGCAGCCCTCACCACTTCGGGCTGGGTTTCGGCGTCGTAATCGTGGCCGCACAATACACCGCCGGGCATAATCCGCGTCCACCATCGGCTCAGATCGTTCAGCGCGTATTGGTAGGTATGATTGCCGTCGATGTATGCGAAGTGCAACGACTCGGGGGCGCAGATCGAGTCGGCTTCACTCGACTCCCGGCGATGGATTTGCACCGCCAGGCTGTCAGCGAACCGATCGCATACGCTGCGGTGAAGCGTCTCCCAATCCCTGGCCGTCCACCGCCTGAAAGCATCCTCGCCTCGAACCCGCCGCATCCACTCGCCGTACTCCCCGTCAATATCGTAGGCGTTCCACGGGTCTACCAGAAGCAATTGCTTTGGACGTAGCGCCGCCAACAGATCCGCCGCATGATCCCCCTTCCAGACGCCGATCTCCGCACCGCGAATCGTGCCCTTGCCGAGCCGGGCGAATCGCTTAGCCACTTCCCGAATGGACGGGCGCATCGGCACATCGGCAGGCTCGATGTCTGACCGCGTCCGAACCCGCCGCCATTCGCCGCCAGGAGCTTCCGGGGGGCGCAGCTTGTACTGCATGTCGGGCAATCCCCGGGGGGTACAGCCTACTTCATGCAGGATATGCCCGTCACGAATGCCCAGATAGCCGGACAAGCCGACCAGCGGCCAGAACCGCACGTCCGATCCCCAAAGCGCCCGGATCATGGCCGGCATGTCCCGACCACGACCGTCCGCAATCCAGAATCGCCGCCAGAGGGAAAAGAACCGCTGCACGCGCGTGTTCTTGCAGAACCACAACACCCCACCGGAGTAAACGTAGTTCTCGTCGCAGCCGAGCATCCGCCGCACGCCCTGCCATGCCTTGCCGCGACGGTATTCCCGCAGCGGCCGATAGGCGACCGGGCACATATCGAAGCGGTCCAAATAGTCGAACGGCAGGGCAACGTGTGGGCTGTTGACCAGGCAGTCGGCGTCCAGCAGCAGCGTCCGCTGAAACGGTGTACGATTCACCAGCGTCATGCGGAATGATCGGTTATCCTCATCCGGGGCCTCGTGGAAGTCAAACGTCGTACCCGCCGGCCACGCGTATTTGCCGACATCGACGTTGTGGATTACGTGTATGGGTAGCTTGCAATGCCGCTCTACCGATTGAGCCGACGCGGCGGCGACCTTTGCATATTCCGTCCCGAACGCAACGTAGACCACACCGCGACTCGCGGGCATCAGCGCTCCTCCCCCACTGCACAGAGAATGCTTTGGGCCGCGCGATCCACAGAGAAGCGCTCGTCATACACGCGCCGCGGCGTCATCTCCGACCAATGCTCCTGCAGCCACCGATAGTCCACGTCAGCATCTTCCACCACGCGACCCGTCTGGGGGGTCACGTAAGCCGCTAGATCGGCCCGTACAGTGGGCCGGACAAGAACCGGAATATTCATCGCCAGTAACTCGGGCAGTATGCGGGGCCCGCTATCGTGTCGGCCATCATCGCAGACAACGCCGACCTTGGCCCGGCAGGCCCACCCGGGAATCTCCCGCCGCTGGAGTACACCTGCGAAGGCGACCGGGAAGGGCGCCCGGGAAAACCACGGATCGACCGGGCCGATCCGAAGCACCCGTGCATCCTCCGGCAGTCGCTCGATCAGCCAGTTGAAGCCCTTGAACGCGGCCGGCCGCCCGGCGATGAACACTACATCGAAGGTCTTCCGACACTTGACCGGCTCGAAGACGGGCGACGCAGACTTGTGAAAGACGATCACCCGACTGCTCGGATACCGCGCTAACACCTCTGTCCGCTGCGCCGGCATATCAGTCAGCACAACATCGTATCGTCGCGCAGGACACCACCGTTCGCCCGCGCCGTAATAGACCGTCAGCGCCTGGGGGCAGGCGTCCAGGAGCCGCACGTAATCAGGATACCCGCCCCGATCGAAGATCACGTCGGGCCGGAACCGCGCGCCCCAGGTTATGTCCGGCCCGCGGATAACAGCGAGATGGTCGCTGTAGACGCTGGACCACGCGCTGCCAACCTTCCAGATTTGCCCACGTGCGTTGTCCAGGGCAACGATTCGGGCGAACAGGGAGCACCACATATCCTCGTCTACATCGAGGATCGGATCGGGCGGCGGCGTGTCGCGATTACCCGTGTGGGCCGATCGGAGGAAGAGCCATCGTCTCACGCGCACACCTGCTGATAGAGTTTGGCGTATTGTTCGGCGACGGCCTTCCATCGGTACTGCTGGCAGATCAGCCTTCGCCGTTCGACGGCTGGCTCGAGGATGGCCCGGATGCCCTGCATAACGCCCTCCATCGACCGCTCGACAACGGTCACATCGCACCCGGCCGCCAGCTCGTGGACAATACCCGTATCGGTCGTCACGACGGGCACACCGCAGGCCAGGGCCTCAAGGACCGTGTTGGAGCAACCCTCCCCCAACGAGGCCGTCGCGTAGACATCGAGCGAGCGATACCAGGGCGCGAGTTCCTGCTGTGAGATAACCCGCTGGGGTGCATCGCCCGGGTCCATGACGAATTCTATCCGTGTCCACTTGCCCCATTCCGCCTGCAGGGCCTCGACGGCCTGCCGAATCAACGCAACGCCCTTGTACTCCAGCGAGTCGTCGCGCTTATTCCCACACCACCCCACGCGCAACGGGCGCGGGTAGAACATCCGCTCGTCCACGCCGTTCGCTATCCACGTCGGCGAACACGTCAGATATGGCTCGGCCCACTCCGCAAGTCTACGGTTCTTCGCCACGCAGAAGGTGGCACGCTTCGTCACTTCCGGGTAGCGGGTAATACTCGCGTTGCTCCGCGCGCTGATAATCTCGAAGCCCCATGTAGGATGCTGCATATACGCCTGGTTGCGAATGATCTCCGGGATCATACAGGGCGTGTGCAGATGTACGATGTCGTATCCCGAAGGATCCGCGGGCAGCTGGCCCTTCGCCGCTATCTCGATGTCGAACCCATTGCTCAGCTTCGTAGCAAGCTGCCGGGCCCGGTTGGCAATCGCCCAGTTCCTGTCCAGCCCAATGATGTAGAGTATCCGTCTCATGCTATGGCCCTGAGTATCCGCGCGGCGACAACGCGGGGCTCGCAGTGCGCCTGAATCCAACGCTGCCCCTCGGCCGCCATGTTCTTCATGCGCCCGCGATTGTCGATCATCGACCGCAGGGCGTCGTACAATCCCTCGGCATCAGAGTAGAGGACAGGCGGCGGATCGGCTTCACAATCGAACGGCCCGCCGCTGCTGACCACCACGCAGCCGACCCCCATCGCCTCTAACCCGCTCTTGTCGAGCCCACCCCAATAGTCCGGGCCACCCTCGACAGGGTGCGATGGGCAGACCTGATCGACGAAAATGTGCATCCGCCGCCGCCGCTCGATGACCTCCGCGTGCTCCATCTCGGGCAGTATCTGGCAGTACACCCGCTCGCCATAGACCGCATTGACCCGCTGGAACACATCGGCGATAGCCTCGGTGCCCTTCCAGTGGTGCCGCCCCTCCTTCCCGGGCGAATGGCCGATCTGGATGGGCCAGCAGCCGGTCAAGGACGTGCGCGCGATGATGGGCGGGTAGTAGACCTCCGGGCTCAGCGATTCGACGTATACGCGCTTGTGTGGCTGCACGAACGGCATGTAACCGGAGGCCCGAATCTTCGCCAGGTTCCAGTCTACCGGCGTCACGCCGGCTTTTTCAATCGGCTTCCGCTCCCACGGCAGGCCCAGCATCAGGTGCGAACTCGTCAGGATAATCGCACCCCGCTTGTCCGTTGGCTTGTCCAGCAGCCGCGGCACCAGCCAGCGTAGCGAGGGCATCGCGTGGACGATCAGGCGATCGGCATCGGCTACCCATTGCCGCGCGACCTTCAGCTCCTCGGGCTTCTCGATCTCCCAATGCGGATACTCGTCGGCGAATCCATAGTCGCTTTGCCCCTCCTTGTTTCGATACCGCAGGATCAGCCGTACGTCATGGCCAAGAGCCGCACAGCCCGCCGCCACCAGCGGCGCGTTGCCGTACGTCGCCAGGTACGCCAGGACCGCAATCTTCATGGGACCTCACCAATCCACCGGCTGGCCTGCCAGTGCTGAATGA
>DATKYA010000227.1:0-3780 GCA_035528775.1 Planctomycetota bacterium
CTGTTGGAAGGCGCGGACGGCATCGGCTACTTCCTCGGCCCCAACCGCTGGGCGAAAGGCATGCCCGAGTTCATGCGCGACAACGTTCACCCGTTCTTCCGCACCTACGGCGACCTGCTCGCCCAGATCGACGTGGACTACGACAACCTGCCCGTGGGGATCGTCTACAGCTATACGCAGCACGTGCAGGACTGCTACGCGCAGCATCCCACCATGAGCTGGATAGACCACGTCCGCAAGTACCTGTATCGCGTGGCCGCGTGCTGGTACGCATTGGAGCGGGCGCAGGTGCCCGCGCGGCTCGTCTGCGAGGAGCAGATCGTCGACGGCTCCCTCGATCGCATGAAGGTGCTGTTCATCCCCGCGCTCGACGATGTGTCGCCGGCCGTGGAGCGCAAGCTGCGCGAGTTCGCCGCGGGCGGCGGCTCCATCTACGCCGATGCCGAAACAAGGCTGGAGATCCCCGGCATGAAACGCCTCGACGGCGATTTCTCCGCCTACTACAAGGCCGTGTACCGGGACTTCAAATCGGTCGAGGAAGACCTGCCATTCGTGGAGCCGTGGGTGCCGAAGCTGCGGCAGATCGCGATCGACGAGAAGCTGCGCCTGCCCGCGACTGCCGATTCCCCGCGCCTCATTACGGCCGAGCAACTTGGCGGCGCGGCACGCTACATCTTCCTCGTGAACGACAATTTCGTGAGGGTGGTCCCGGGTGCAATGAAGGGCGAGTTCGCTCCGCTGAAGGCTGCCGTCACGATCCCGGCCGCGCCGCAGGAGGTGTGCTAAGACGTGATCGCCGGCAAGAAGATAGCGCTGCCAGCCGCCGACCTTCCCTCACCCCCCTTCCCCCTCTCCAAGCTTGGAGAGGGGGTGGGGGTGAGGATGGAGTTCAAGGCGCTCGAGATGAAGGTGCTCGCCTTCCTGCCGGCCGAGCTGGGCGACGGCAAGCTGACGCTGCAAGCCGCTCCCGCCCCCGGCGGCGAGGTGCGCGTGCGTTGGCAGGCCGCCGACGCCAATGGCCGGCCCATGGCGGCAGCAGTGCCGCTATCCGTCGCCTTCAAAGGCCCCGGCGGCTCAGCCCGCGGGCCATACGCCCGGGCAACGGGCAGGGATGGCGTGTGGGCCGAAACCTTCACGCTCGGCGCCAACGAGCGCGCAGGGAAATGGACCGTGACCGTCAAGGAATTGCTCAGCGGGCGGACGCGCGACCTGGCGTTCGACCTGCCGGCCGCCGCCCAGGCCATTCCGCAGGCCATTCAGCCGATGGGCGACGTGGCAGTCTACCAGGAGCAGCACGTCCGCGATCTGCTCGCGACGGAAGTCGGCAAGCCGGTAACCGTCATCGTGTCGCAGCCGGAGTACCGGCAGATGGCGGAACAGATCGCGTGGGAGCTGCGCAAGGAGCGCGGCTACCGCGTGGCGGTCCGCTACGCCACGGAGGTCCCGCAGCGGCGTTATGAGCGTTGGCTCGGATACGGCACCGCGCACTACCCGCTCGGCGTGCCCGCCGCACGGCCGGAGTGGGTGGTCGACTCGCACGTGATCCTCGTAGGCGAGCCTGCCTCGCATCCGCTGATCTGGCAGTTCATGGCGGACACGTCGCGCCCGACGAGGCTGGTCACCGCCGACTTCCCCGGCAGCGGCAAGGGCCTGATCGATCTCATCTGGTACGGGCTGAACGACGAAGACTACCAGACCATCCTGGTGACCGGCACCGACCGCGGGGGCGTGGAGCTGGCGGTGGACCGCCTCACCGACATGATCCGCGCGAGATGATCGCAGCCGTTCGGGCGGGGAGAGGGAGAGTGGGAGATGATGGGATGATGGGATGACGGGATGATGGGATGATAGGAAAGAGGAAAAGGAACATCGAACGCCGAACATCGAACGCTGAACGTCGGAGGAAGAGGGCGGATGGCCGATCTTCCATCTCACACATTCTTGCCGACGCGATGGACGGCGAATGGGAGAAGGTTTCTGCTGTGCACTTCGTCCACTGAGTCCACTTCGTCCACTTCACGCGCCGCGGACTTCCGTACAAGGGCGAACACGACGGTTCGCCCCTACCGGCGAATTCACGATGCCCCGGACATTCGTGCGAGGGCGAACACGATGGTTCGTCCGGCAATCGGGCGGTCAGTCCGACGCTATCTCGAACGCAACAGCGCCGCTCGGCACGTATTCGACCGGAACCTCCGGGATGGCTTGCGCGAGAATTGCCGCCTGGCGCCGGATGGCGGGGCATTCGCTGACGCTGTGGAGGCTCTCGATGACGGGCAGGCCCATCTCAAGGCTCGCGATCACGATCAACTCGCTCATCTCGCCGATGACGAGCGCCTCGGCTCCCAGATCGCGTGCCGCTTGCGGCATGTTGTACTGGTTCTCGCCGAAACCCCCGATGAGGAAGGCGAACCGCCTGACGACCTTGGCCGCATCGCCGAAGACTCGGCACCGCGAAAACCCGAGGCCGCGCTCGACGATCCCCTCCAGCTCCTGCACGGGCATGGCACACGGCAGCTCCTGCACCGAGAAGAATCGCTGCCGGGCAACCATCCTGGCCCCCTGGATGCCGAGGGCTGCCACCGCCTGGTCGGCCACGCCGTCGCCGGGCAGGCCATCCCAGTTGGAATGGCTGCGGTACACGACCAGGCGATGCTGGTCGAGAAGCTGCTTGCGCATCAGGTTGGGAGCGATCTCGCCCGCCGTCGGGCCGTCATACCAGGGACTTTGCTGCTCCGGCATCCACGCGCTCTCGTGGCAGATCAGCATGTTCAGGTTCCTGGAAATGCAGGTGCGGATGCTGTTCGTGTGAACGTTCCACAGGCAGGCCACGCCCGTTACCGGGGTCTTCGGATCGCCGTAGACGAATCCGAGCTCGTCGCCCTTGATGCCCGATTCACGCGGGCAGATCCTCTCGAAGGCTTCCGCCACGTCTCGTGCAGTCAGCATGGTGCGGTCTCCTTGTACTGCTGCTTTCGTTTCTCGTTCGGGGTCTTCAGTGGACGAAGTGGACCAAGTGGACCAAGTGGACGCCGCCACTTGTTTTTCTTTCTCCCGTCACCCCATCACCCTATCACCCCATCACCCCGCTGCCCCTCCCCAACTCCCCCTCCCCTCATTCCCCTGGAGGCACCGCGGAGAGCCGCAGCGTCCATAGCTTCTCGGGCGCGCCGGCGATGACCAGTCCCGCCCGGAACGGCGGATAACCGACGCAGTAGCCGCGAAACGTCACCTGGTTCCACCCCTTGCGAAGGATCACGGTTTTTGCGCTGGCGGCCTTGCCGGGGTCGCCAGCGATCTCGCCTTCCATCACCTTCTCGCCGTTGAGGGTCCATCGGAGGGAGGTTTGCGGATGGCCCTGGAACTGGAATTCCAGCTCGGTCTGCACGGGGACATGGATCCACGTGGCGCCGTACCAGACCTGTGCGGCGGGGCCGAGCACGACGCGCATGTCGAGGTCGGCGACCTTCGCCGGCTTCCAGCGCACCCGGCCCGGGTCGTTCCAGTAGCCGCGGATCATCTCGCCGGTGAACGCCGCCTTCGTGTCCACCACGCCATCGTCCGGCGGATACACGGCCGCCTCGCACAGCTCGCGGCCGGCCTGCTTGTAGTCCTTCTTCGTGCCCGGCAGGAGGCCCAACAGATCGGGCCGGAACTTCTCGGCGCCGGGGCCGCCGAACGGGCCGCAGATCATCCAGTTCTGAACAACCACCCCGGTGCCCAGCCCCAGGAACTGTGCCGGCGCCCAGGATCCCGGATAGAGCCGCGCCTCGGTCGGCT
>DATKYA010000228.1:0-9581 GCA_035528775.1 Planctomycetota bacterium
TGGCTCGACGGCCTGCTGGCGGGCCTCACGCTCGCGATGGCTACGCTGCCGGAGGAATTCCCGGTGGTGCTCACCATCTTCGTGGCGCTGGGCGCGTGGCGGATGTCGCGCCTGCGCGTGCTCACCCGCCGGGTGCCCGCCGTTGAAACGCTGGGAGCCGCCACCGTGCTGTGCGTCGACAAGACCGGCACGCTCACCATGAACAAGATGTCGGTGAGCAGGCTCTACGCGGGCGGGCAGTTTCACGAGGTCGACTATCAGAAGGACCAACCCCTCCCGGAAACGTGGCACGAGGTGGTCGAATACAGCATCCTGGCCAGCCAGCGCGATCCGTTCGATCCCATGGAGAAGGCGTTCAAGCGCCTGGGCGTGCGCTACCTGGCCGACACCGAGCACCTGCACGAAGACTGGGTGCCCGTGCGCGAGTACCCGCTGTCGGAGGAGTTGCTGGCGGTCTCGCACGTGTGGCAGTCGCCGGATGGCCGCGATTACGTGATCGCAGCGAAGGGCGCGCCGGAGGCGATCTTCGATCTGTGCCATCTCGACGCGACGCGCGTGGCCGAGCTTGCCGGCAAGGTGGACGCCATGGCGGCGGAAGGCCTGCGCGTCCTCGGCGTGGCCAAGGCCGCCTTCCGCAGGAAACCGGATTCCCCCACGCCCTCCCCCGAACTTCCCGGCGAACAGCACGAGTTCTCGTTCCAGTTCCTCGGGCTGGTGGGCCTGGCCGACCCGGTGCGGCCGACCGTCCCCGACGCCATCGCCGAATGCTACACCGCGGGCGTGCGCGTGGTGATGATCACCGGCGACTACCCCACAACGGCGCTCAACATCGCCCGGCAGATCGGGCTTTCCCCTGCCGACGAATGCGTCACCGGGCCGGAGCTCGACACGATGGACGATGCCGAGCTGCGGCACCGGATCACAACCTGCAACGTGTTTGCCCGCGTGGTGCCCGAGCAGAAGCTGCGCCTGGTGGTCGCCTTGAAGGCCAACGGCGAGATAGTGGCGATGACCGGCGACGGCGTGAACGACGCCCCCGCACTCAAGGCCGCGCACATCGGCATCGCAATGGGAGGCCGCGGCACCGACGTCGCCCGCGAAGCCGCCGCAATCGTCCTGCTCGACGACGATTTCTCATCCATCGTGCGGGCGGTTCGCATGGGCCGCCGAATCTTCGACAACATCAAGAAGGCGATCGCCTACATCCTCGCCATCCACGTGCCGATCGCCGGGATGTCGCTGATCCCCGTGCTGGCGGGTTGGGAGCTGGTGCTGCTGCCCGTGCACATCGTGTTCCTGGAGCTGATCATCGACCCGGCGTGCTCGATCGTGTTCGAGGCAGAGCGCGCGGATCCCGACATCATGCGGCGTCGGCCGCGCGACCCGAAGGAGTCGCTGCTGAACTGGCAGACCGCGTCGATCAGCCTGCTGCAGGGCATTGTGGTGCTGTTCACGGTGCTGCTGGTGTTTGGGATAGCGCTGCGGCGCGGGCAGGACCCGCAGGATGCCCGCGCCCTCACCTTCACCACCCTCATCATAGCCAACCTGGGGCTGATCCTCACCAACCGCTCGTGGACGCGCACCATCGTGTCGATGGTTCGCACGCCCAACGCTGCCGTGTGGTGGGTGCTCGGCGGTGCCTTGATCGTGCTGTGGCTGGTGCTGTACGTGCCGCCGCTGCGCGAGTTGTTCAGGTTCCAAGTGCTGCACGTCAACGACATCCTCATCTGCTTCGGCGCCGGCGCGCTCAGCGTGGTCTGGTTCGAGGCGGTCAAGATGCTCAATGCGTGGCGGGAGCAACACGCGCGGCGGTGAACTGCCCGTGTCAAACATGTCGTGGGCGAAGCTTGTGTTCGCCCTCGTTTGCCTCGCCAACAATCATACCGGTCGTAGGGGCGAACCTCGTGTTCGCCCTCGTAGGCCCGACGGCAATCGTCACCGGTCGTCTTCAACCGCGACTCGATCACCCGCTTGTGCGAGCAGCAGAAGGAAGAATAGCCTATGAAGCGCCCGAATATCGTTTTCATCCTGATCGACGACATGGGTTGGCGGGACCTGGCGTGCTACGGCAGCACGTTCTACGAGACGCCGAACCTCGACCGGCTGGCGGCGGGAGGCATGCAGTTCACACAGGCCTACGCGGCGTGCCCGGTATGCTCGCCTTCCCGAGCGAGCATATTGGCCGGGAAGTACCCGGCGCGCGTGGGCGTGACCAATTTCATCGGCGGCCGAGCCAAGGGCAAGGTTGTCGAGCCGGAGTATACGCGGTACCTGCCGCTGGAGGAGCATTGCCTCGCCCGCGCGCTGAAAGCCGGCGGCTACACCACGTGGCACGTCGGCAAGTGGCACCTGGGATCGAGCCAGTATTGGCCGGAGCGTCACGGCTTCGACGTGAACATCGGCGGATGCGACTGGGGCATGCCGCGATTCGGCTACTTCAGTCCGTGGAAGATGCCCACGCTCACCGACGGCCCCGGGGGCGAATACCTGACCGACCGCCTCACCGAGGAAGCGATCGCGCTGATCCGCGGGAACCGCGGCAAGCCCTTCTTCCTCAACCTCTGGCACTATGCCGTGCACATTCCCATCCAGATGAAACCGGATCTCGTGTCGAAGTACGAGGCCAAGGCGAAGGCCCTGGGGCTGGACAAGCAGAAGGTGCTCGAAGAAGGGCCGCCGTTCCCCTGCGAGCACAAGAAGACGCAGCACATCGTGCGGCGGCTCGTGCAGTCCGATCCCGCCTACGCCGCAATGGTGGAAAACCTGGACTGGAACATCGGCCGCGTGCTGCACGCGCTCGACGAGACCGGGCAGGCGGAGAACACGATGGTGATATTCACGTCGGACAACGGGGGCCTCGCCACGGCGGAAGGCTCGCCCACGTCGAATCGCCCGCTGGCCGAGGGCAAGGGCTGGATGTACGAGGGCGGCACGCGCGAGCCGCTGATCGTCCGGTGGCAGGGCGTCATCAAACCCGGCAGCACATGCAGCGTGCCGGTCAGCAGCCCCGATTTCTATCCCACGCTGCTCGAAGCGGCGGGGCTGGATCCGATCCCCGAGCAGCATTGTGATGGCGTGAGCCTGATGCCGCTGCTGCGCGGCGGCGACGAGCTCGATCGCGAAGCGATCTATTGGCACTACCCGCACTACGGCAACCAGGGCGGCACACCAGGCTGCTCGATGCGCATGGGTGACTTCAAGCTCATCGAGTTCTTCGAGGACGGCCGGCTGGAGCTCTACAACCTCCGCGATGACGTCAGCGAGGACCACAACATCGCCGACGCGAACCCGGAGCTTGTCGGCAGGATGCACGGCATGCTCGTGGAATGGCGGGAGAGCGTGGGGGCGCGGATTCCGGAGAAGAATCCGGATTTTGTGGCGTGGCAGTGAAACGCGGACTTGACGGGTAGGCCTTCCTGAGACCAACAAAAGAAGCCATGCTCACCGTTCAGGCCGTGATCTTGTGCTCGATCTGTGCAAGGAGTGCACCGATGAGCGTGCGTGTCCGCTGTGCTTTGAAAATCCTGGACAGAATCTCGAGGAAAGCTTCTTCGGATTCCGCTGATATCCAGCTATCTTCACGCTCCCCCAGTTCACGTGCTATGTCTGTTGCCGGTTTCACTTGCACTGGATAGAGGCTGGCACCGTATCTGATCTCCAGGAGAGCAAAAGAGTAGCTCAAGGTGGGAGCTTCAATCTGGAAGATGAAATGGAACTGGGTGGCGTCCGGCAGCCGAAGTTGGCGAGCTCTGCCCAGGACCATGTTCTTGGTCTTCTTTCCAAGAATCTTTCCTTGCTCCTCAAGAGCCACGACAGGAGGCCTGACTTTGATGGTCTTGATGTCGTCCGGCCACAGGTCCTTCGTTTGATTCTTCTCCGCGTCGATCACTTCCAGCAGGGCCTTGCCCGGCTGCGGTTTTCGGCTCTTCTTTTTCGCGTCGATCATGTCCAGCACGGCCTTGCCCGGCTGCGGTTTTCGGCTCTTCTTGTTCATTCAATGCTTCCTTTCATCATAAGGTTCAGCCCGAACTTGATTGGCAGATGGTCTGATGCCTTTTTCTTGTCGGGCTTGCCCCTACGATCCACGAGACTGTCGATGCCATCATTGTCCAGGATGGCAAGGCTCCTTACGTCGAAGCGGGACAGAAGATCGGGACGCACCAGTACCTGATCGAAGATGTTCCAGAAGAAGACCTTCTGGACGGATTTCCCATAGTAGTGCGTGCCAGGTGGATGATCCTCTTTGTCGCCGAAGAACCCCCACATTGGGTTGTAGAAGAACTTGTAGCTTCTGGACTTCACTCTCCGCGAGAACCGCTTCGCTAACTCGCGAGTCATGACTCCGTGCAGCCCGGCAGCGGCAACCATGCCGGGTTCAAATGGGTTCATGTTCAGGTCGCCGAGAAGCAACGTCCGAGAGTGCCCCACCGTATTCTCGGCGTATTCGATCTCCTGAGCCAAGGCGGTGCACTGGAACTCCTGGCTCTTGTCATCCCATTCCCTTTTGCTCGGCATGTGAACTGCAGCCACAAGAACGTCCATGGCCCCGGGCAAGCTCAGCATCCGTATGCTCAGATCGTCAGTCTCGTGAACCAGCACGAGGAAACTGGGGTCGAACCTCGTGAAGACCCTGATCTTCTCGCAAGCCAGCCCCGGAGCGACATAGAAATCCGGTTGCGGCTTGTCGTTCAGCGCAAGAAGAATGTCATCGTCCGAACTGTCGCTCTCGGCCAGAACCACGATGTCGACCTGATGGCAATCAGCTATCCGCCGAATCCGCTTCGTGAGGTCCTTCCCCGCCAGATTCCAGAACAGGAAATTCGTCATAGGTGATCGGCTCTCCGTCTTCCGCCTGACCTTGGTACTCTTATACCACAAGTGGTTCGGAAAGTCAAGTAGCCATCTTGCACTTGATTCCTGGCCGAGTCCGCGCTATGCTTTGCGTTGGTTCAGATCACGGCCTATCAGGAAGAACGGAAATGGCAAACACAGCACGCAAGATCGTTCTCATCATGACCGACACTCAGCCGATCGAGATGGTTGGCTGCTATAACGGCGGATCGAGCCACCCGCTGAAGACGCCCAACATCGACCGGCTGGCGGGCGAGGGCGTACTGTTCGAGCGGGCATATTGCTGCCAGCCGGTGTGCGGGCCGGCGCGGGCCGCCCTGTTCACCGGCACCTACCCGCACAGCAATGGAAGCTGGGCCAACACGCTGCCGATGTACGAAGACACCAAGACCATCGGCCAGCGTCTGCGCGACAACGGCGACCGCGGCGGTCGCGGCGACCACAGTGGTCGCATCCACACGGCCTACATCGGCAAGTGGCACCTTGACGGCGGCGACTACTTCGGCTACGGGCGCTGCCCCGACGGCTGGGACCCCTCCTACTGGTACGATATGAGATGCTATCTCGAGGAGCTGTCGGATGCCGACCGCCTCCGGTCGCGGAAGTACGAGACGTGCCTCGAGCCGGGCTTCTCGGCGGAATTCACCTACGGCCGCCGCTGCACGAACCGCGCCCTCGATTTCCTGCAGAAGCATCACGAGGAGGATTTCTTCCTGGTGGTCTCGTACGACGAGCCGCACGGCCCGTGCCTGTGCCCCGCGCCGTTCAACAGGATGTACGCCGACCACCGCCACCCGGTAAAGGCGAATGTACACGACAACCTGGCCTGCAAGCCGTCGCACGTGCGCCGCTGGTCGCTTGCTCACCACGCGGGTTGGGAGCGCGCCCGCGCCGATGGCTTCGTCAAGGGACAGGGGTTCTTCGGATGCAACACGTTCGTCGACGACGAGATCGGCCGGGTGCTGGCGGGCGTCGATCGTTTTGCGCCCGACGCCCTCGTCATCTATACATCCGATCACGGCCATTCGTTCTTCAACCACGGGATCACCAGCAAAGGCCCGGCGATGTACGAGGAGATCACGCGAATCCCGCTCATCGTGCGATGGCCGGGCATCACGCGGGCGGGGGCAACGCATTCCGGGCCGGTTTCGCACATCGACGTGCTTCCCACGATCATGGAAGCGGCCGGACTGGATCGCCCGCCGATCCTCGAAGGAACCAGCCTTGCCCCCGAGCTGCATTCGCCCGAAAACCCGACGGGGCGGCCCGTGTTCATCGAGTTCACTCGGTTCGAGATCGACCACGACGGCATGCTCGGGTTCATCCCCATCCGCTGCATCGTGGATGGCCGCTGGAAGCTGGTCGTCAACCTGCTGTCGACCGACGAGCTCTACGACCTGGAATCGGATCCCGGCGAGCTGACCAACCTGATCGTCTCGGCGGAGCAGGCGGCGGTTCGCAACCGCTTGCACGAGCGCCTGCTCGACTGGATGAACGACACGCGCGATCCGTTTCGCGGCTACGTGTGGGACCAGCGGCCGTGGCGTGCCGACGGCCTCGACAAGGGCGGCATGACCCGCCAGCGCCCGCCCGACGGCTACCTCCCGTGGCAGCTCGATTACGACACCGGCCTGCCGATCTCGGAACTGGCGCGGAACAAGGGAAAGATTTGAGCAAAGCAATGCCAAGGCAGATGACCAAGCGCGAGCGGGTGGAAGCCGCCCTGAACCTTCAGGAGACGGACCGCACGCCCATCTACGACATCCTCGTCCACGATGGCGCCATCGAATACCTCGTCGGCCGGTTTCCGCCGGTTGGGGAGGACGGACTGAAGCTCCGCCTGCAGGCCTCCGCGAAAGTGCTCGACATGACCCGCATGATCTGCGGGCCGGCCGAGCCGGGCGAGACGACCGATCCCGACGGCTTCATCCACTACCAGAAAGACCGCTGGATCGGCGGCGGCATCCGCAAACGGCCCTTCGCCGACGAGGCCGGCGCCCGCCGCTGGCTGCGAACTGCCATCGAGCGCCTGCGCACGCCGGTCGACACGAAGGAATACGCCGATCGTTGGCGTTCGGCGCACGACCGCTTCCGCGGCTACCTCGGCGACGACACCGTGATCATCTATGAATACGGCCCGGGGCTCGACTGGGTGCGCTACAGCCTGGGGTTCGAGTTGTTTTCGTATCTTGCCGCCGACTTGCCCGAGCTGATCAGCGAGTACATCGAGCTGAACACGTGCCGGGAGATCGAGCGGATCCATGCGGTGGCCGACCGCCGCGTCAGCCCGTGCGCTCTGCCCTATGGCGATATCGCCTGCAAGGGGCGGCTGCTGCATTCGCCCGCCTGGCTGCGCCGTGAGTTCTTCCCGCGGCTGAAGCGCATCAACGACGCACTCCACGAGCACGGCGTCAAGTGCCTCTTCCACTCCGACGGCTACCTGATGGACATAATGCCCGACCTGCTCGACGCGGGGATCGACGGCCTCAATCCCATCGAGACGGTGGCGGGGATGGATCTGAAGGAAGTGAAACGACTGTACGGGGACAGGATTTTCATCGCGGGCGGGATCGACATCAGCCAACTGATGGCGAACGGCACGCCGGAGCAGGTTCGCAGCGTCTGCCGCGACGCCATCCGCATCGCCAGCCCCGGCTATTTCATCGGCTCGACCACGGAGCTGGACAACGGCTCGCGGCTGGAAAACATCCTGGCAATGTGGGAAGTGGCGCTTGGCCGCACGGTGCAGCCCTGAAGAGATGAAGAGATGAAGAGAGACCGCGCCCAGCGTTTTTTCCCATCCCATCATCTCATCATCTCATCATCTCATCATCCCTTCTTCGTGCGGTTACGGCTTCTCGGGCAGCGCGAGCACCATCCCCGGGCGGAGCTTTTCGGCAGAGGGGAGCTTGTCCTTGTTGGCGTTCAGGATGGCCTTCCACAGGCCCGCCTTGCCGTATGCGGCCCGCGAGATCGAGATCAAGGTGTCGCCGCGCTTCACGGTATAGGTCTTGCCGGCGGCGGGCGGGCTCGTCTTCGATTCATCGGACTTCACGGTTCCCTGCACCGCATCGGTCTTGGCCGGTTCCGTCTTGGGAGCGGCCTGCGGGATCGTGAGCTTCTGCCCGATCTTCAGCTTCGCGGGATGGGGAAGGGTGGCCTTGTTGGCCTCGGCGATTTCCTGCCAAGTGGTGCCGTATTTCCTGGCGATTACGGCGAGCGACTCACCCTTGGCCACCATGTGCTCTTTCGATCCATCGGAGACCGCGGCGGGTGTCACATCGACGGCATTAAGCGGATCCGGGCCAATGGGAGCCTTGTCCATGCCGAGGAACAGCTCCTTGAGGTCGGCGGGGGCGGGCGGGGTGAGGCCGGAGGTATCCGATGTGTTCGTCGTGTTGCCGGTTAGCGGGTCGCCAGATGTATCGCCGACATTGGTATTGGCGGGCGGCAAGCCGGCGTCACGGCCGGTATTCCGGAACGGGACGTCGCCCGGGCGATAGCCGTCGGCCGGCGGAGTGTCGGCGGGGTTGACCGGATTCCGAACTATCAGGGTTTCGCTTCCCTGCGTGCCGGAATCGTTGGCGGCGACATCGGTGACGGCCGGATCGCCGACGGGGGCGGCTTCATCGCGGTTTCCCGCCAATTTCGCCCACATCACCGCCACGAGCACCACGAGAATCAGCACCGCAAACAAGCCGATCTTCGCGTCCTTATTCATCAGGAACCTCCATATTGCCGATTGTGAGTTACCTGGCTGCATAGCCACTGCGTGCCGCCCCGCTACTCGATGGCAGGCGCGCGCCGGTATCGAGAGACCGATCAAATCTTGAAAAAGCAGGACAACATCTTGCTTGGGCAAGAATGTGCTATCCAATATATCGTCAGTTTTCGGGGTTTTCTGAAGCGCGGATGTGACCGATCACGATGGGAATTGCAGGGCCGACACTTGCGTGAACGGTGCGGAGAGGGGCCTTCCCGCGGGCCCGCAAGTCATTCTGACCCAATGCGCAAATAGCTTAAGTTAGTAACTCCGGATTCGGCTCCCCGTGCGGCGGCAGGGAGCCGCGATGTTTCTCACGAAAACCCAGCATTCGCATGCCGTTGAAGATCACCAGCAGCGACGCCCCCATATCGGCGACCACCGCCGACCACAGTGTGGCGGCCCCGGCCACCGCCAACACGATGAACGCCAGCTTGATCGCCAGCGCCAGCGTGATGTTCTGCCGGATGATGGCGACCGCCCGCCTGCCGAGGCCGACGGCGAACGGGAGCTTCTCGAGGTCGTCGGCCATCAGGGCAATGTCGGCCGTCTCGAGTGCGGCGTCAGTGCCGGCGGTGCCCATGGCGATACCGACGGTGCTGGCCGCCAGTGCCGGAGCGTCGTTCACGCCGTCGCCCACCATCGCCGCCCGCTTGCGCTCGTCGAGCGTCTCGTTCACCTCGTGGACTTTGTCTTCCGGCAGCAGCCCCGCGTGGTAATGGTCCATGCCGAGCTGGGCGGCGATTGCTTTCGCGGTCCCCTCGTTGTCGCCGGTGAGCATCACGAAGTCGTCGATCCCGAGCTTGCGGAGCTTGTGCAAAGCATCGACGGCGTTCGGGCGAATCACGTCCGCGAGCACCACGGCCCCCAAGAGGCGGTCGGGCGTGCCCACCAGCACAACGGCCTTGCCCTCCGACTCGTGCTTCAGAAGTATCGGCTCCACGGACGATACGTCGACGCAGATCTC
>DATKYA010000229.1:0-6767 GCA_035528775.1 Planctomycetota bacterium
ACACGAGGGCAGAAAAAGCGTGATCGCATCGTATGGTGCAGCGCGCGCGTCCAAGGTTACAACGCGAAGAACGATCCCGGCGGCGACATCGCCGACGCCATCTGGCTCGGCATGTGGGCATGGCGGGAAAACGAGGTGACGACATGAGCGACATCCCGACCAACAAACAAATCCTCGCCGCGAGCGAGGAAGAACTGAAGCTTATGGCCGCCAAAGTGATGGGCTGGACCGGGCTGGGCTACTATGGCCCGCCGACCGATGGATCAGATTGGAAACATGATCGAAGCGTGAGGTACGACACGCCCGAGGGTGCTGCTAACGGCTACCGGGCCTACTGGCAAGCTAAACACGCACAGTCACCGATGGGGTACGAGCACCCGGATGATTTCGAGACGGAGTTATGTCGCTGGTCGGAGGACGGCCCGCTATTTGTTCCAGACTTCCCGACCGACATCGCCGCCGCGATGAGGCTGCTAGAGAAAACGAGCTACGCGGCCCTGATCGGCTACAAATGGGCCGAGGGACATCCGAGGCTTGAGCCGCATTCCTGTACTATTCCTTTACCCAGCGGCGAACAGATAACAGCCTATGCGGCGGTGGTTCCTCTCGCCATCACCCGCGCCGCCGTGCTGGCATGGGCAGCACAAGAGAGAACCAAATGACCATCCCCCACTTCCCCAACGGCCGCCCCTGCCCGGATATTCTCACCGAGCCCGAGGCCATCGAATACCTGCGCCTCGACAATAACGGCGTGAAGCATCCCGAGCGGACACTGCGCCGTCTCCGTGAACAGGGGAAGATCGCGGCAATCCACGTCGGGCGTTGCGTGCGGTATCCGCTGGCATCCCTCCAGACATTCATCCAGCAGGAACTTGAGATCGATCCGCGGTGACAAAACACAGGATCACATCCGAACCCCTCCTCGCCGGGACTCTGCTCGAAGCGCAGATCGAGCTTGAGATCGACGCCATACATGAGGGCGTCAAGCGATACCGCCGCTTGGTTCAGGAGGCGACCGAGCGCGACGAGGCCGCTGGACTCAAGCCCGCCGAGCGACTGATGGTTCACTGGTTCCACCCGCTCGCCGAAGCGATCAAACGCGAGCAGTCGGAGTGTAGGCGCAACATCGTATCGCCCGGCCGCGAGGTCTTCGGCCCCGTAATGGTATTGCTCCACCGCCACCAGTACGCTTATATCACGATTTACACGATCCTCAGCCAGTGCCTCGCCGATCCGTCCGGCGTACTCATGCAGCACGCCGCCTATCGCATCGGCCAGGCGTGCATCGCCGAAGCGCACCTCATTATGCTCAAGCGCCACTTCCGCAACCTGAAAGAACAGGCGGCAGAAGACGAGAGAGTGCCGACGCTCAACGATCTCACGAAGTACATCCGCCACATCAACCCGATGCACGTCAACCGTTGGGCGAAGAAGACCCTCGAAGATCCGATCTGGTCATACGGCGTCTGCATCCACCTCGGCGTCCGCCTGATCTGGCTCCTGATCGGGATCGCATCGACCCGCGGTTACGATGAGGATTTCAACCTCGCCTTCCATGTCGAGAGACGGCGCATGGGAAAGAAGACGCCGCGTTATCTTGTGATCGATCCGGAAGTCTTGCAACTGATGGAGCAAGGGCACTTCCTGCGCGAGATGTTACGGCCGAGATATCTGCCGATGATCGTCCCGCCATTTCGCTGGAGCGAAAACGCCGAGGGCGGCTACACCCGTATCCGGAAGCCCTATGTGCTCAAGGTGGCGGATGCGCAGACAGACGCGCTGGAGGCGGCTGACCTCGGCCATGCGCACCGCTGCCTGAATGCCGTGAATGTTACGCCCTGGCGTCCGAACCGGCGGGTACTGGCGGTAATGGAAGAGTTCTGGGAGCGTGGCGGCGGTGATCTCGGCGTCCCGCATCGTGAGAATTTCCCGATGCCGCCGCGATTGCCTGATGAGGAATGGGCTGATGAAACGAAGCGGCGATCCGCCAAAGAGCAGGCGTTCGCCGTCCACACGCAAAATCAGAAGTTGCTCGGGGTGCGAACGCAGTTCATACAGAAGCTCGCCGTGGCCAATCGGTTCCTCGATTACGATGCGATCTGGTTCCCGCATAGTTTCGACTTCCGTTCCCGCACCTACCCCCTGCCGTTATTCCTGCACCATCACGGCGATGATGTCTGCCGTGGCCTCCTGGAATTTGCCGAGGCGAAGGAGCCGGGCGATCAGGGTTCGCTCTGGCTGGACGTTCACGCCGCCAACTGCTACGGGGTGGACAAGTGCTCGCTGGCGGAGCGGGTACAGTGGGTCGAGGCGCACGCCGATGAGATTGGCGAGTCGCTGAATGATCCATTCGGCTATACGTTCTGGCAGCAGGCGGACAAGCCGTGGCAATTCCTCGCCGCCTGTTACGCCCTGGCCGACGATGACGCCGCCGCGCACATTCCCACCCAGCAGGACGGCAAGTGCAACGGGCTTCAGCATTACGCGGCGATGGGGCGGGACGAACAGGCCGCGAGGGCCGTGAGCCTGACGCCGGCCGATGAGCCAGCCGACATCTATACCGATGTCGTGAACGTCACAAAGGAACTCGTGGCCGGAGATGCGACCAAGGGGAAGGCGAACGCCGTCGCCCTCCTGCCGTTCATCGAACGGAACGTCGTGAAACAGACGGTGATGACGACGGTTTACGGGGTGACGATGATCGGCGCTCGGAAGCAGATTCACAAGAAGCTCAAGAAGGCGGGATTCGCGGATGAGCAGCTATACGCGGCAAGCAAGTACCTGAGTCGGCTCGTGTTGATGGCGATGCGGGAGACGGCGCCGAAGGCGGTCGAGATCATGGACTGGCTGAAGCGGTGCGCACGGCTGATCGTGAACAAGCCGACCAAACAGGCCGTCTCGTGGACGACGCCGATCGGGTTCCCGGTCGTGCAGCCCTACCAGATTTCTCATAGCCGGGCGATCCGCACGATCATGGGCGATTTTCGCATCCCCCGCGGGACGGCTGACGATCCGCCACGGCGGGGGCGGCAATGTAACGGGGTCGCTCCGAATTTCGTCCATTCGGTCGATGCGACCCACATGCTCCTGACGGCGCTGGCCTGCGAGACGGCGGGCGTCACGTTCGCCGCGGTCCACGATTCGTTCTGGACTCATGCGGCTACGGGGAACGATCTGGCGGTGATCCTTCGGAACGAGTTTGTGGCCCTGCACGAGCGGAACCTGCTGGTGGACCTGCATGAGCAGTGGAGCAGACGTTACCCAACCGTCCTATTCCCCGATCCTCCGGATCAGGGCAACTTCGATATCTCCCAGATCAAAAACAGTGTGTATGCGTTCTCGTGAGAAACCCCCCTTGAAAGCGAGATGAACAATGGACGAAGCAAACGAACACAAAATGTATGACGCGATCCTGATGAGCGCGAGCGCCCTAGCAGTGATGGCGAACATCCGGTATCAGGTCTGGCGCAACTATACCGTGCTTGCAACACGAGGCGACGAGGAGCATCGCAAGTTCGCCACTGAGATGCGAGACAGAGATTCGGCCATCCTTCGTCGCTTGTGCGAACGGATCAACGAAGCCATGCAGTACATCGGCGATGTGAACAATGGCTGTGATGCGACGGACGAACATGGCATGACCAATGCCGCGTTTGCCGCGATGGACCGGGCCTTGCGCCGGTAAGAAGCATTGCCCAAACCCCGGCCGACCCGCTTCATCCGTTCATCCGGATGAACGGATGAATCAAGCCTGTGCGAGAAATCCCTGGCGCGACGGAATGAGATCAGTGAACGCTTTTGTCTTCTTTTCTTCGGCAGACTGGTCTAACCGCCGCAGGAAATTAGGCGTTCGCCGCCGCGTGGCTATTCTGATTCGGTTCCCCCGTCGATCGTACTACTGGTTTTTGTCCTGGCTGATACGCAAGTTGACCTATTCCAGGCTGGCCCACTGCTCCATCGGGGTCGATGGGGCGGTCTTGGACCCGTCGATCCGGGGGAACCGTTTTTGGCCCTTTGAACTCTACATCCGGCACTACCCCACCCTCCTATGGGCCGTGGCGGTGCCGATGGAGGGCACCCCGGACTTGGATGCCTACCCGCCCGACGTCTCCAAACCAGCGATGCCGACCGTGATTCGATGGCTGTCCCTTGGCAGACTCCACACCGATGATTGCGTCTGCATCACCAGTGACGTACTTCGCGCGGGAGGCGTCCATATCCCTGAGCGGATCGTCAGCCCCAAGCAACTCTTCCACTGGCTCACCATGAGAGGCTACCCCCATGCCAGACTCAGCCCCGGAATCTCTCCCGAACCCGCTCTCCGCGGGCATCCCTTACACCAGCAGCGCCCTCCTGATGGCGCTGGATGAGCACATCCCCGCGCCACAGATCGCCCATCTGGCCGATCTGGCAACGGAAGAGGGGCGGCTCAATCTGGCGATGCAGGCGGGAACCAGGGAACTCGTGGACAAGCTGCTCGCCGTACTTGCCCGTCAGCGGCAAGAGGCCCTTGAGGCCGGAGATGAGGAGGACGACGATGGGATTTAGCTCACCCAAACCGCCGGTCCAATATATCCAGAGCAGGCTGCCATACGGGGTGCCTCCGGCCCCCGAGCCCATCGAACCGGAGCTTGAGGCCGAGGCCGATCCCGAGACCGATCCCGAGAAGGCCCTGCTGGTGCGCCGAACTCTCCGCGGCCGAAGATCGCTTCGGATCGATCCCGCCGTCCGCACCTCGGGCGGCACAGGAGTAGGCATCCCGCCGGCATAACCGCATGACACAATCAGGCACGCTGAAGTCGCTATTCGACCGCGACCACTCCGCCCGCCAAGGCATCCTTGCGCGGGCGCGTCTTTGCGCCGAACTAAGCAAACCGTGGGTTTTGCCGCCAGAAAGCCAAGATCCCAACGCGAGCCTGCCTGAGAACTACCAGAGCCTCGGCAGCCGGGGCACGATGAACCTCGAAGGGCGGATGCTCATGGCGCTCTTCCCGCCTTCTACCCCGTGGTTCCAGCGAGTCCTTGCCCCGGAGATTCAGTACAGCCCCGAGATACCTGATGAGATCAAACAGGCGATCGCTCAACGCCTGTTCCTTCAGGATCTTATGGTGCTATCCGTACTCGAATCGGCGAACCTCCAGCCGAAACGGCAGGGTCGGACCACTGGATTCCGCAGCCGGAAACGCGCGGCCATCACGCAACTCCTGATTACCGGCGATGTGCTCGAATACATCGACGATAACTACCGCCTGCGAACCTACCGCCGGGACCAGTACGTTACGAAACGTGATGGCGTGGGTGATGTGCTCTACCACGTCATCAAAGAATGGATCGACCCGCTCGGCCTGAGCGATGAAATGCTCATCGCCGCCGAACTGAAGCGCGATGAACTTGCCCTGAAGAACGTCAATGAACGCATGGAGGATGTGTTTACCCGCATCGAGTGGCAGCCGGAATCGAAACAATGGTTCATCGAACAGGAGTTGAACGGGCAGACGATCAACGAGTCGGAAGAGCAGATCAGTCCGTTCTTCTCGACCCCGTTTGAACTGGTGGCTGGCGAGGACTACGGCCGCGGCTTCATCGAACTGAACCTTGGCGACCTGCGAAGCTACGAAAACCTCCGGGTTTCCATGCTCGACTTCGGGGCCACTCATTCCAAACAACTGAACGCAATCGACTTCGGCTCGATGGTCCGCGAACGTGATCTCACCAAGCCCAGCGGCTCCATCTTCCGGGCCAAGGTACGCGGCGGGAAGGTCGATGATGTGGCGGCATACGGGCCGCAGAACGCGGTGAACTTCGAGGTGGTCCGGGCGACGGCCGCGGATATCCGGGCGGATCTGGGGGCGGCGATGCTTCTGGAGGCGGAGACGCAGCCAAAAGGCGAGCGGGTCACGGCCTATCAGGTGCAGCGGGTGGCGATGGAACTCGAAGGCGCACTCGGCGGGGTCTATGCCCCGATCGCCGAGGAGCAGCAACTTCCACTTCTCCGCAGGGTGATGTGGATGATGCAGAAAGATAAGCTCCTGCCGACATTGCCGGAGGATGCGGTCGAGATCCAGGTATTGACCGGGCTCGCCGCCCTGAAGCGCGAGTTCGACAAGGCGAATCTCCTGCAATTCGCTCAGGTCATGGGCCAGTTCGGGCCGGCGGCGCTGCGCCGTGTAAACATCGGCGTGATGATGAACGTATTTGCGCGATACCAGAACATCTCCGAGCCGGGTCTGATCCGTTCGGACGAAGAGATCGCCGCAGAGGACGCTCAGATGGCCCAACAGCGGCTCCAAGAGCAGGCGGGCGGGAAGGCGATCGACGTAGTGGGGGACGCCGCAGGTGCGGCAATGACGCCAACAGAAGGATAAAGCGACATGGCAGAATCAGAAGCGACACCGGCTGCCGGCGCGGTAGCTGCGCCGGAACAGCAGACCGACGAGACGAAGATCGCAGGCAAGTACGCCGACCAGGCGGAGTTCGAGAAAGGTTTCCATGAGGCCCGCAAGGCGCTGGGCCTGGCCGAGTTGCCCGCCGACCGACCGCTCATTGGAGAAAACGGGATCTTCCAGACCGTCGAAGCGGCCGAGGCGAACTACGCCGACTTCGATAAACTCATCAATTCGCGGCAGCCGGCCAAGCCCGCAGCGACGGCCCCGGCCGATCTGGCGATCACCAAGCCGGAAGAGACCGGCGAAGAGACCATCGAACAGGTGCTCGCCGCAACTGGGCTCGATGGCGAACAACTCGCCCAGCAATTTCAGGAACACGGC
>DATKYA010000230.1:0-2656 GCA_035528775.1 Planctomycetota bacterium
CATTCGCCAAGCTTCGTGTTGTAGATGTAGGTCTCGCTGCGCTCGCCGCCTTTGCCGTAGCCGCCGAAGACGTAGATCTTGTCCTGCACGACCGCCACGCCGGGCGCACAGCGACCCTCGGGCAGCGGCACGCCGAAGCTCCACTCGTTGATCCGCGGATCGAGAACCTCGACTCGGACCCCCTCCTTCTGCCCATTGCCGGCAATCGCGTAGAGCTTGCCGCCGCAAGCGACGGCCTTCAGGCCCGTGCGCGGGCCGCACAGCGGCGGGCCGAACGCCCACGTGCCCGCTGCGAAATCATAGATGTTCAGGCTCGCGCGAAACTCGTAGTGGTTGTCGTCGCCGGTCTGCTTTTTCTCTTCATCGGAGCGGACGCGCTTGCCGCCAACGCAATACAGCTTGCCGTCGATCACGGCCGCGCCGAACCATCCTCGTTCCTCCGGGACCGGGGCCGACGCTTCCCATTTCCCGGTCTTCGGGTCGAACACTTCCACCGTCCGCACGGTAGACTCGCCGGCTCCGGAGATGGCGAAGATCTTTCCGCCCCAGACCACGGCCTCGAGGTCGTGCCGCGGCGTTGGCATCGGCGCCAGTGCATGCCAGGCGCCTTCTTCTCGGGGAAGCTCGCCGGCCGTCGCCATCACTGCCGCCAACACCACGCAGATCATAATGAGATTCCGATTCATTGGCCTTCTCCTGCGGAGCCGAATGAAGAATGAAGAATGCCGGCTTCCGGCATTGCACCGCCATTTCGAAAAATCACTTGTTCTTTGCACAATATCCTGGCTCGCCCGAACCCCAATGGACTGAATGGACTCAATGGACCCATCGTATGCCGTTTTCCTCGGCCCCAAGCCGCAAGCCTGACACAGGACGTACGCCTCTTTCATTCTTCATTCTTCATTCTTCATTGCTCATTTTCCTCGTGCTGTACTTCACAAACGCCCTGCAGGCCACGTCCTGCCATTTGGGATCGAGGCCGATGGCTTCGTTGGAGCCGTAGTAGCCGGCCATGAAGCCGCCGCGTCCTTTCATGCCGAACCGCTGGATCATCAGGCGTGCATCGGCCTCGATGATTGCGGCGTCGCGGGTCTGCAGCGTTTTCTGGATGTCGACGGGCGACCAGAACGTCACCTTCCCGCCAAACTCGTCGGCCAGCCGGTCCACGCCCATCAGTTGCGGCTGGTCGAGTTGCAAGAGGTCGATCCCGCTCTCGATGAGGTTGCCGATGATCTCGTAGATGTAGCCGCAGGAATGCATGAAGACGTAGAGGTTGTTTTCGTGGGCGAGGGAGCACAGCCGCTGGAATCCGGGCCTGAAGATCGCGCGCCATGTGCGCGGGCTGACGAGCAGCTTGTTCTGCGTGCCCCAGTCTTCGGCGAACATCACGGCATCGGCGCCGGCGCCCGCCGCCCCTCGAATCGAATCGCTGATGATCGATTCCACCTTGCCCAGGAGCGCGACGACGTTCTCCTCGTCGAGCAGGAGATCGGCGAGGAACTGCTCCATCCGCCGCATGTAGCGCGCCACGGCGAACGGGAATCCGGGGAGGCCGCAGATCTTGAACCTGTCGGGGTTCTCGGAGAATGCCTTGCGGGCAGGCTCGTAGCGCGCGGCGATGGCGTAGTCGGGCCAGCGGTGAGTTTTCATCTGATCCCACGACTCGAGCGCGCCCTTCGCCACTTCGCCCATCGAAATCGATTCGAGGCGCGCCCACGTGTTGCCCCATTGGTCGACCATCAGCCAGCATCCGTCGGGCTGCTCCTGCCACGACGTCCCGGGCCGGCCGGGATCGGGGGCGATCCCCCCCCAGCAAATGTCGTTGGGATACGGAGCCGGCAGCGACATTGCGATGCGCTCCGGCGACTGGAATTCGATCGTGCGGACGACGATTTCGCGACTGTCCATAGTGGTGCCTCCGTGCCCGCATATCATAACACAAGCGGGCGGCCAATCCAAAAGAAAAAAGCACTGACAAGGAACCACAGGTGCATGAATAGCGTACTCCGGCGGCCGGGTCCACTTCGTCCACTGGGCCCACTTGGTCCACAGAGGCCTTCCCCGCCCGCCTTCCAGACTGCCGAATCACCCCGGAACGATCGCGGGCGTGTTGTTCCGCGACTTCGCCAAGCGCATCGACGACGCCACGGTGCTGGTAGCAAGGCCGCCCACGTTCACGTCCTACGACGGAGCAGGAGAGGGCAAACAGACGTGGCTAATGGCTAACCTGATATTCAGCATGCGGATAGGCTCCGAGTACGACGTAGTTGCATCTTCATTCTCTTCCTTGATTTCTTCTCCGATTTCGGTAGAATCAGATAGCGTAGGGGCGAAGCTTGTGCTCGCCCTCATCACAGACAGAGAGACTCATTATGCAATTGCTCGAGAAAATCAAGTTCAACGCCGACGGCCTGATCCCGGCGATCATTTATGATTCTGCCGACAATCGCCCGCTCACCCTGTGTTACATGAATCGGGCGGCCGTGGAGGCCACGGTGAAGACCGGGAAGGTGCACGTCTTCCGCCGCTCGCTGAACCGGCTGATGATCAAGGGCGAGACGTCCGGCCACATCCAGGAAGTCGAGGAGATCGCCATCGATTGCGAAGGAAATTCCCTCGCGATCAAGGTGCGCCAGCACGTTGCCGCCTGCCACGC
>DATKYA010000231.1:0-3319 GCA_035528775.1 Planctomycetota bacterium
CAGCTCACCTACATCCCGTCGGGCGGCGTTTTCCGCAGCGGCCGCGCCTACTGCGCCACCGTCCCGGAAGCCTACGCCGAATTCATCGTCGAGCTCGACGCCCCGATGAAGGCCACCTCGTACACCGAGTGGGCCAACACCACCTTCCATGGCACGCAGACGCGCCTGCTGGTCAACGGCAGGGTGGTCGTCGACGACATGCGGGCCATCAACTGGCCCGAAAGAGGAGCATCGTCGTTCTGGCTGCGCAAGGGGCTGAACACGATCCGTGTGGCACTGTGCTACGAGAAGCCCGACGGCCAGCGGACCTTCCTCAAGCTCGTCTGGCTCAACCTCCAGCCGCTGTTCGACGACGTGCTCCAGGGCAGCCTCGCCATCGCCAACGAAGACGTCTACTTCTACAAGGGCGGCGAGAAGACCTTCCGCCTGCATTTATCGAACCTGCTCGACCGCGACGTGTCGTACAACGCGGACGTGGAGATCAGGTCGGATCGCGGGCGCGTGTTTGCGAAGGAGTCGCGCGAGCTGGCACTGAAAGCCAACGCCGACGCCGACGTGGATCTGCCGCTGACGGTCGAAGCGGCCGGCCTCCTGGCAGCGGAAGTGTCGCTGCACACTCCGCGCGGCGTGATGAAGATCTCGCAGGACTTCTGCTCGTTGCATCGGATTCCGATCGAGTACGACTACGATTCGCCGCTCATCCTCAGTTGGTACGTCGATCATCCCGAAGCGACGCTGATGGCGGAGCGTGCCGTCAAGGTGGGCTACCGCTGGACGTCCGACGAAATCTGGTGGCGCTCGATGGAGCCTGAGAAGCAGGGCGGCTACGCGTGGGACCGCTACGACCGCCGGGCCGAGCTGGCCCGGAAATACAAGACGTACGTCATCCCGATCACCGGCGGCTGCCCCGAGTGGGCCAACCTGTGGCACGGCGAGACGCCGGCCGAGTTCAAGCGGCAGCGCGCCGCTTGGATGGTCGATCCGAAGCACATGGACTGGTACGAAAGCTACGTCACCGCGTTCGTGAACCGCTACGGCGACATCGCCAAGGCCATCCGCATCTGGAACGAGCCGTGGGAAGGCGGGGGCATCTCCGGCTGGAGCGGGCGCGGCGACCTCATGCAGCAGTACATCATCGCCGCCCGCAAGGCTATTCAGAAGTCCACCTACAAGGACTGCCTGGTGATGAGCAACGACTCGGTGTTCAACTACCAGGACAACCTGGAATGGAACCAGGAGGCCAGCGACGCCGTCGGCGTGGGAAGCGACCATCCCTACGGCGGCCTGGTGGCCCTGCAACTGGAATCCGGCCGCTACTTCGCCTACCTCGGCAAGCCCTGCTGGAACACCGAATCGTGGGACCGCCTCGATTGGCCGATCAAGTCGGTCTGCCTCGAGCAGTCGCTCGGCGTCACGAAGAGCTGCCCGCACGAGGCGGGGCACCTGCTGAAGGCGAGCACCGGCATCTGCCAGGCAAACGCCCTGCTGCGGTTCGCCTACCACGCGAAATTCGACCGCCAGATCAACCCGCAGTGCATGCCGTGGATGTTCGCGTTCAAGGCGAAGGACGAGAAGGGCCGCAACTTCGCCATCGTCTTCGGCCGGATCGACAACGCCCGGCGCTACGGCTACACGTGGGATCAGATCGCGGGCGACGGCACGCTCACCGTGGCCGACCGCGCACAGAAGTTCAGCGTCTTCGACTGCTACGGCAACCCCGTCGACGCCGGCTCCCGCAAGAAGCAAATCCCGTTGAACAACGACCCGTACTTCATCGCGACCACCGGCGAGCTGGATGAGCTGACCGCTGCCCTCCAGGAAAGCGAGGTCGAGGGCATCACGCCGGTGCAGATCGGCGTGTACGACATCACCCGCCCGTTCGACAAGGCTCCAGTTCTGAAGGTGGAGCTGACCAACGCCCTCAACATTCCCCTCTCCGGCAAGATCACGGTGGAGCCGCCCGGCGACCTGCGTCTGAAATCGGACACGCTGAACTTCAAGGATCTCGTTCCGGGCAAGCGGACGGTCTTCGAGCTGCCGATCGAGCGGGGCGAGGCCAATGCTGCAAGCCGGTATCCCCTCAAGGTCACCGTGAAGACGCCGCGGGGGCAATGCTCGATCGACGAGACCGTCTCGCTGGCGCTGATCAAGCGCGGCACGCCCACGGTCGACGGCGACCTCACGGACTGGGAGAAGCTCGGGGCGGTGCCGGTGTTCATCACGCCCCGGGGAAGCTCGCTGCCTGCCAGCGAAGCGATGCGGCTGCTGATGTGGACCGCCGCGCAGTCCGGCGAGATCAACCTCAACGGCAAGAATGCAGCCAAGGTGGCCGCAATGTACGACGAGAAGAACTTCTACGTGATGGCGCAGGTCCTCGACGGGCGGGAGAACAAGGCCGACCGCAACCACGCCCGCGTGAGCATGCGGGGCGACTGGTACAAGATGCAGAAACCGCCTGCCGACATCCTCTACGCCTTCGGGCCGGTCTTCCCGGGCGGAATGTTCCAGATCGCGTTCGACTGCATTCCGGCGGACAAACAGCGGCAGTACTACCCGCCCGACAGCCCCTACTACCGGCGGGTGTCGTTTTTCGACACGGACTACGAGTTTTCGATTTACGATACGACCGACCGCGGCCCGGAGGTGTGGTGCAACATGGCGCCGGGCATGCGCTACGACAATGCCTATCCCTACACGCCGAAGGGCGAGATTCACCAGGACATCGTTGATGACGCCCGGGTCGCCGTCACGCACGACGACGAAATGCGCATCTGGAAATACGAGTGCGCCATTCCGCTGTCGCGCATCCCGGACCTCAAGCCGCAGCCGGGTGCCACCACGCGCTTCAACTTCCTCATCAAGTGCGTGGGCCATTGGACCGAGGGCAGAAGCACCTGCGTGCTCAACCGCTGCACGTTCCATCCGTCGTGGGAGCCGCACTACTCGGACGACGTGGAGTGGGGATTTGTGGAATAGGGGAACGGAAGAAAAGGAAGAAGAGAAGAGGAAGAGGGGTCAACAACGAAAGAACGGAAGAATGGAAGAAAAAGAAGAAGAGAAGAGGGAGAGAACGAGGAGCACAGAGGGAGGGAAACGAAGCGAGTACACGTTCTTTTCCCCCTCGTTCTTCCGTTCTTTCGTTGTTGACCCCTCTTTTACATCACTTCATCTCATCATCCCTTCATCCCATCATCGCATCACTTCCTGGCTGGCTTCTTGTGTGCGGTGACCGGCTCGGCCTGCCACGAGATGCGGATCGGCTGGTAGTTGTTGGCATGGCTACAGTATTCGGCGAACTCCGGGTCGAAGCGGATGATCG
>DATKYA010000232.1:0-6061 GCA_035528775.1 Planctomycetota bacterium
GCCCGCCGCCAGCATCATGATCGCGCCGTGGCCTGCCACCTGCCCGGAATTCACCCAGCCCGAGATCGACGCCCGCTTCGCCGCACTGCAGGACATCATCCGGTCGGTGCGGAACATCCGGTCGAAGATGAACATCCCGGAGCGCAAGCCGCTTGACGCGGTGGTGTCGCTGGCGGACGCTTCGGCGCAGGCCACGGTTGCCGGCAACGAGGAGCTGCTGAAGCGGCTGGGCTACCTGCAAACGCTGACGGTGGGCGTGAACGTGCCGAAGCCGCCGTCGTCGGCGGCCGACGTGGTGGGCACGATGCAGGTGTTTGTGCCGCTGGCCGGGATCATCGATTTCGACGTGGAGCGACAGAAGGTCCAGAAGCAGATCCACGGTGCCGAGAAGCAGCTTGCGAGCGTGCGCGCCCGCCTCGCCAAGGCCGATTTCGTCGAGAAGGCACCGAAGGAGGTCGTCGAGCGCGAGCGCCAGCGCGAGAAGGAATTGAGCGTGCAGATCGACAACCTCAAGCAGCACCTGGCGGAGTTGTCGTAGGGGCGAAACCTCGTGTGCGCCTTGGCCAAGTTGGACTATTGGCGGGTGTTTTCACCACGAAGACACGAAGGCACGAAGGATCACGAAGAAGAGGAAAACAAGAGGGGAAGGAAATGACTCGGCGGTAGGGGCGAACCATCGTGTTCGCCCTGGTGAGATGACCGGGCACCGAAATCCGTCGAGGGCGAATACAAGATTCACCCCCGGTGTTTCGGCATAGGTTCCCCCCCACGGCGTTCGAGGGCCCCCGGCGTGGACGACGACAACCGTCTGATGCTCGGCTTTCAGGAGGGGAACCTGTCCGACTTCGAGACGCTGATGGCACGGCACCAGAAGTCGGTGCTGAACCTGGCGTATCGATTCCTGGGCGATCGCTCGGCCGCGGAAGACGCGGCCCAGGAAGTCTTCCTGCACATCTATCGGACCGCCGGCACCTACCGCCCGACCGCATCGTTCATCACCTGGCTGTACCAGATCGTCCGCAACACGTGCTACAGCGAGCTTCGGCGGCGGCGCCGCCGCGCGGGGCTGCTGTCGCAGGTTGATCCGCCCGGCGATCCCCCGGCCCCGCGAGACTGCGACCATTTGGAGCAGGCGGAGCTGCGGGCGGCCGTGCAGGCGGCGATCGCCTCGCTGCCGGAAAACCAGCGGGTGGCCGTGCTCCTGCGCCGCTACGAGAACCTCTCCTACGGCCAGATCGCACAGGCAATGGGAACCACCGAAAGCTCCGTGAAGGCGCTGCTCCATCGAGCACGCGAGACGCTGAAGGAGAAGCTCAAGCATCTGCACGGCTGATGGAAGAAAGAAGAATGCCACGAAGATACGAAGGACACAGTGCGGCAAAGGCCGCAACCAAAGATGGCTTTGGGCATCAGAAACTATCTCAAAAGGCTACCCCATGTAGGGGCGGACGGCGTCCGCCCAAGGGCACACGCCGTGTGCCCCTACCCACGTGTGCCCCCTACCCCATGTAGGGGCGGACGGCGTCCGCCCAAGGGCACACGCCGTGTGCCCCTACCTTAGGCTTGGGGATTGCGGCTTGGGGCTTGGGCCGGGCAGAATCCATTGGCCGTGTCCACTGAGTCCACTGAGTCCACTGATCACAGCATCTTGCACGAAAAACGAAAGATTCTCGAGATAGCAGTACAAAGGCTACGATGGCCTTCTTCGCTGGCTGCGTAGTGTAGCGGCCGGCAAGGTTGGGTGATTTCAGCGCAACTTTCCGGCCCGCCGTGCGTTTAATCGCTTCGGAACGGTGCAGCAATGAAATGCGATGAGATTCGAGCACAACTTTCGGCTTACTTCGACGGCGAGCTCCCCGCCGGGCAGGCGGACGCGGTTCGCCGCCACCTCGACGAATGCCCCGCCTGCATGAACGAGTACAAGCTGCTGCAGTCCACCTGGCAGATGCTGCTCGCCAGGGACGAGATCGAGCCGTCGGCCGACTTCGCCCGGAACTTCTGGCGGCGGTTGCGCGAGGAGAACGCGGCGGCTCCGCGGGACGTGCGGCCCCTGTTTGCGCGCGTCCTCAAGTGGGCACCGGCCATGGCCGCCAGCCTGCTGATCGCGTTCCTCGCCGGGTGGTGCGTCGGCAATATCCAACGGGCAGAAGAACCGAAGGCCGCCGACGTTGCCTTCCTGCGCGACTACGAGATGATCCAGGAAATGGATCTGCTGGAGAACCTGCCGCTGCTGCAGTTCGACGGCTTCACAGCGGAAGGAGGCGGCAAATGAAATTCGCCAGGATCATCTCGCTTGGTGCGGCGATTGCCATCGGCGGCTTCATAGCAATGACCGCCGGCTTCATCGCGGCCAGCGGTGGTGCCGGGGCGTCGGAAAAACGCGGCCCGGCCGCCAGGAAGGATGCCCGCGAGGCCGTGCTGTCACGGAAGCTCGCGTCCGTCGAGGATCCCGACCTCAAGGCCAGGATGGAGCGGTTCATGAAGCTCCCGCCCGAGCAGCGCGAGCGGCTGATCAAGCAATACCAGCAATTCCGCAGCCTCAGCCCCGAGGAGCGGCAGACCATCCGCGAGCGGTGGCAGTTCTACCGGGCGATGCCCCCCGACGAGCGCGAACAGGTGCGCCGCCTGCACCAGAACCTGCAGCGGATTCCCGACGAGAAACGCCGCATCATGATCGAGAAGATCCGGGGCACGTTCCGGCAGATGTCGGACCAGGAGCTTGTCGATTTCCTCCGCAAGATGAACGCGTGGAAGATGCTTCCGCCCGAGGAGCGCGAGCAGATCATGAGGCGAGCGGCCGAATTCCGCAAGCAGTCCCGCGAGAAGGACGCCCCCGGTCCGCGTCGCCGCGAGCAGGAGAGGCAGTAGCAGGCTCGCGAGCGCAAATCCCTCCGCACATTCCGCAAACAACCCACACAACACGATCCTGACAGACCCCGCGTGCGCAACAGCATCGTCTCAGACGCACAGGAATCGGAATGAGGGAGTCTATCTCTTCATCGCCGTATCCGCCACGAACGTCTTGCGAAGGCCCTCCTTGTCGGCCGGGGTGATGTCTTCGCACTCGTCGATTTCGTCGAGCACTGTGCCCGGTTCCTTCCAGAGCCGCTCGGAGAGGGTCATCGACGCGTTGAGCAGCGTGGCCGATTTCCGGGTGACCATTCCCCTGACGACGGGGGAGGCGAGCTTCATCAGCGGGGCCAGGAAGCTGTGTACGCGCACGTAGACCGTGACCGTGTTGCAGATCACGCCCGGCTCTTCCTCCACGTAGTCGAGCACGACAACCGATTCGCCGCGCATTTTGCCGATGACGGGCGCGTCGAAGGAGCCGTCGCCGTAGATGATCCGCTTCTCGGGGGTGGTGTAGACGGGCTCGAGCGTGCCGACCACGCCCTCGTGGTCGTCGCACATCATCATGCCGTCGGGCCGGGTGCTCACCGTGTAGTTGGCCAGGCCCAGCTCGCGCATCATCGCCGTGGTGAGCGGCATGCGGTCCAGCAGGTAGTTGAACACCTTGCTGGTGCTGTTGAACCGCTTCTCCTTCAGTGTGTGCTTGAAGGTGCAGTGGTCGAGCACATTCATGACTTTGAGGGCTTCTTCGGGGTTCGGGAAGGCCGTGTAGGGCACCAGGATGGTTTCGGCGTACGAGGCGACGGCAATAGCGGGAATCAGCAACAGCAGAAATGGCGCGCGCAGCATGCGGAGCATAGGATGTACCTCACTCGCTCTTGTTCTGTTCCTTCCCTGTGCCACCTCCTGTGCCACCGTTTTGGTTGGCTTTGTACCACGTTTCCCACAGTCGAACGGACTCGGCCCGCTGCTGGTCATCGGCGGCGGGGTCGAATTCGAAATCGGTGCCGCTGAGTTTCTTGAGCACAAGATACGCCATGGCGCGCACCGGCTTGTCGTCATCGCGCAGCCGGGCGATCAGGTCGGGTGCGACAGCGGCCGCGGCCGAGCGGTCTGCTATGAGGCCGAGTGCCACCACGGCGGCCTTGCGCACGACCGCCTCGTCGTCCAGGCACGAGCGCTTCACCAGCGGCAGTGCGGCGGCATCGCCGATCCGGCCCAGCGCCATCACCGCTTCCAGCCGCAGGAGCGCGTTCTTGTTCAGCAGGAATCCTTGCAGCTTCTCGATCGAGCCGGCCTCGCGGTGGTTGCCGATGGAGCAGATGAGCTCGCGGCAGACGTCGACGGACTTCGCGGGCTTGCCGGCCGGTTGCTCGACGGCGAGCACGTCGTAGAGGGCCTGCAGCGATTCCTTCGTGATGATCCGGCCGAGGATCGCGGCCACGCGCTTGCGGACCAGCTCGTTGCGGCTCTTCGCCTGCTTGATGATCGCGGGCAGCGCGCTCTCGCCCGCCGCGGCGAGCTGATCGGCGGCCTTGGCGGCCTCGTCGGGCTTTTCCGACGCGAGCTGAGCGACCAGCGCCTCCGCCTGCTCGGCGGTGAGCGGCGGGGCGTCGGGCTTCTGCTCCCCGCCGGCTGCCGGCCGCAACGCCAGCAGCGCGAAGACTGAAATCACCAATCCTGTGAATCCTGCGCGGCGCATCATTGCCCTCTGCTCAGTAGAGACGTGCCGGTGGCACGTCTCAGACGCCCCACCGGGGCGTCTCTACTGCGGCTATCTGGTCAGCACGTCTCAGACGCCCCACCGGGGCGTCTCTACTGCGGCTATCTCGTCAGCCGGGCGTTGGCCCAGTCGGCGTGATCGTTCACGTGCAGCTCCTCGCCGAAATCGACGATCAGTAGAGACGTGCCGGTGGCACGTCTCAGACGCCCCACCGGGACGTCTCTACTGCGGCTATCTGGTCAGCACGTCTCAGACGCCCCACCGGGGCGTCTCTACTGCGGCTATCTGGTCAGCCGGGCGTTGGCCCAGTCGGCGTGATCGTTCACGTGCAGCTCCTCGCCGAAATCAACGATTAGCGTCAGCTTGCCTGCGCCGGTCACGTCGATGTCGACCGGGGCCGGGCCGGTTTTCTTCGAGATCAGCAGCGTCTGCGGCGGCTTCGGGAAGACCTGCCTGCCGTCGAGCAGGACGCGGATCTCGACGTTTCCGCCGTCCACTTCGTCGTCGATGCCGGCGTCCGATTCGAAGCGTTTGAACTTGCCGGCGAGGTCGTAGGTCAGCTCGCAGCGCGAGTGAACGCCGAGGCCCTTGCGGTAGGCCTTGCCGGCCAGCCGGATCGGGTTGCCGGCAACCGAGCGGTCGCGTCGATACTGCCATGGCCGCTCGTCGAACATCGGGATTTCCTTCACCTCGCATGGCTCGAGGTCGGACAGATAGATCAGCCTCCCGTTCTTGAATTCCAGGCTTGCGACGCGGCTGAGCGGGATTCTGAACGCCGTGCCGAGGGTCGACGTGATCGACAGCTCCTCGCCGGCCAGTTTGGCGTCCTGCCCGGTAACGATCGATCCGTCGATGCACGATATCGACATCAGGAGAGCGTCCGGCTCCTTGTAGCGCTCGCCGACGGCGGCAAGCTTCACGCTTCGGATCCGGTTGAAGGGTATATCTACTTTACCAAGGGAGCAGTCGAAAGTCAATGCTTCTTTGCCAAACTGCACGAGCACTCCGGGAAGGCTGTCGCCGTTGCGGAGCACGAGATGGTCCTTTTCGGGAGCATCGGCGCGGGCGGCCTGCTCGGCCCCCTCTGCGTGGGCGCGCTCGAGCAGCACGGCGTCGAGTTCGCTCAGGGATACGCTCACGGTGCCCAGGCTGGGCGATTTCACCTGGATCTTCTCGCCGGTGCCGCCGGAGATCGCGCCGAACAACAGGTCGCCGCTGCGCAGCACCACCAGGCTATCGTCTTCCGCCGGCTTGCCGGGCTGCTGCAGCGATACTGACACGATATCCTCCGCGGGAACGGAGACCCGGCCCGTGGCGGTCGTCAGTTCAAGTTTGCCGCCGGCAAATCCGGTGATTGTGCCCGTGATGCTCTTGCCTTCAACGATTTTCACCGCGGCCCCGTGGGCGAGCCCGGCGGCGAGTACCACCAGGAATAGTGCGAGAATTCTTGACATCGCGGGTATCAGGGGACTCCTGCACGTGGCGGGG
>DATKYA010000233.1:0-3099 GCA_035528775.1 Planctomycetota bacterium
TTGAGCCTTGAAGTCGAGGATCGCGGGCAGCGGATCGGCGTCTTCCGGCTTGGTGGCTTTGCTGACGGCGGCAGCGTTCTCGCCCCAGAACCGTCCGGCACCGATGTGCCGCAGCTCGCCCGCGAAGAACAGCCAGCCATCCTTGCCCTGCACCACCATTGTGCCGGCCTTGTCGGCGGCTGCCGCCTTCGCGGCGCACTCCCGGGAAAACGCAACCACCGCGGGATCATCGGCGGCGAAACAAGCACTAGCGCAGATCAATGCAATGCAGAGGGAATTCAAAGTGGGTACTCCTGTCTATTGAAGCTGAAAGGCATTCCAGTGGACCGAGTGGACATAGTGGACGAAGTGGACGAAGTGGACGGCCGGCAACTGCACATCATTTCAGGTCATCTGCCCAACACGGTTCTTCCAATTGCAGCGATTCGTCGTCGAGCTCGGCGCGGTTGATCGCATCGAGCTTGCCGGCCACGTCGGCCCACGAACGAATCGTTGCCGATATCCTGGTTCCCGGTCGGAGCCGCGCGGCGGGCGTCCACTTGTTGTCGCGCATGCTCCACGCGTACACGATCGCCTGATTGCCCTCCGCTCCCCCTCTCCACCCTTGGGGAGGGGATTGGGGGGTGGGGGCTTCCACGTCCACCAGATGAATCGCAATAATATGATCCTTGTAGGGCACCGTCCCCGGCCGCGGTGCGCCGGCGATCGATTCAATCGTCCCCGAGACGGCCATCGCCGTGCCCGATGCCGGCACCACGAACTGCGCGGGCCGTGGATTCCCCAGCGTCATGTCGATCCGCTTCCAGTCGCCGGCCGACAGCTCCCTGATTGCGAACTGCCAGACCACCAGCTTCTTGCCGGCAAGGCGGTCGCGGCCGGCGGCAAGCTCGCGGGCGAGCATCTGGCGCGTCGACCACGCACCGCTGTCGTTGCGCGTGATCCGGTCCAGCGGCCGCCGCATCGCGAACGCGAGCTGCTCGGCCAGCCCCGCCGATTCACCCCAGCCCATCGCCTCCAGCGAATAGATGTTCGTGAAGCTGTCGCCCAGGAGCAACACGTCGGCCGATTTGCTCGCCTGCCAGAAGGTGTTCGCAGGCGTCATGACCTGCCGGATGGTCGCGGCCTCCGGGCGGTAGACCGCATGGTCGGGCTGCAACCTCAGCATCAGGGCGATGTCGCCCAGGTTCGTAATCCGCCGCTGCTCCGTCTTCAGCGCCACGGGCGGGATGTCCGGCAAGCCGGCGTGATCCGCGATGAATGCCGCCAGCCGCTCCGCCACGAACTGCATCGCCTCCGGCCGCCAATGCGTGTCGGTCTCCAGGAATTGGGGCAGGAAAGAAGGCCGGCCGCCTGAATCCATTGCGAGTGCGGCGGTCAGTTTGCGCTCCAGCAGCAGCGGAGCGGGGTCGAACACCAGCACGCCCTCCTGCTCCAGCTCGGCGAGAAGCTGCGGATACGACTCGTTTTGGAGCACGCCGCTCTCGTTCGCGTAGCTTCGCGAGAACTTCTCCGGGTGGATCATCGCCTTGCCGGGCACGGGCACGATGACCAGGCGGATGCCGCGTGCTGCGAGCTGGCGGTTGAAATCGCGGATTGCGGGTCGCGGGTCGGGCTGGGGCGGGTCTTCCCATTCGCGCGCCGCGGCGAGGCGTTTCGCGAAATGCCGCCTTGTCAGGAAGCCCGGGCCGGTCAAGTAGTCCAGCCCCGGCCGGTAGAACAGCCAGCCGTCGAGCCCGCAATACGCCTTCTCGTTGCCCAGGCCGACGCGCACAAACAGCTCCTGCGCCGGCGGCAGCGTCGCACGCGCAAGCACGGAGTCGTCTTCCAAGTTCCCCTCGAACTCGCTGATGTCGCGCAGCATCGAGCGGTCGGCCGCCAGGACGCGCCCCAGCGCCGAGCCGTCGCCCGTCCCGGCCATCTTCACTGCACGCGGGATGGAATCAATGATGCCGTAGCACTGCGGGATCCTTGAACCCGAGTCGCCCGGCCGAAGCAGGAAGATCTCGTACACGTGCTGCACCGCCGGCACCGCGGCGATAGTTGCCAGGAACAGCGCCACCAGCACGACGGCCGTCCGGCGGCTTACGCTGGTATGCCCGATCTCGATTTTCGCGATTTCCTCGCGGGATAGTTCAGGCATGATTGCAGCCGAAATTCCGAGTGGACATAGTGGACCAAGTGGACGTAGTGGACACGCCACCCCATCACCCCATCACCCCACCTCCCCATCATCCCCCCACCTTCACGCGCTGCGTATGAATCTCCTCGGCCGCCCGATTCTGCCAGGCCGTGGTGCCGCCCACGGTGTAGACGCCGGGCTTGGCGTCGGCCGGGATACTGACGGTGAACGTGAATCGCTGGAACTCGCCGGGCGGCACGGAATACGCGGCCGGCCCCGGCGTGGCGGTCCAGCCGTCGGGCGGCCGAGGCGACACCTCGCCGCTGATCGGATGGCGATAGTAGTTCCACACCGTCAGCTCCAGGTCGAACGAATCGCCCGGCTTGCGCGCGATCTCGAAGGCGAACCGCTCGTCCAGCGGCTTCGCGGGGTCCGCCCCCTCGCGGACCGACTTGGGCTCGAGATATGCATTGATCACCACACCGGGTAACGCAGGCGACTCGCCGGCGGCGATCACGGCGGCTGCGTATGCCGCGGCCTTCGATGCTGCCGTCAGGCCGGAGCCTGCCGATTTCTTCTGCCGGACCGAATCGCGCTGCAGGGCTTCCGCCCAACCGAGCGCCACCCGCGCCCGCCGCAGGTAGCCGTCTGGGCCTTCCTTCTTCTCGATGGCCGCCCGGGCTTCCTTCGGGCTGGCACCCTTGCGCATTGCCAGCTTCTCGCCGGCGAACGCAGCCTGCTTCGCCGCGCGCACGAGGTGGAACAGCCGCGTCATCGCCGCTGGATCGCCGGATGCGTTCTTCGCCGCCGCCTCGATTTCGGCGCCGAGTTGCTTGATGCTTCACGCCCAACGCGTCGAGCTGCCGCTTCAGCTCCGCCTTCGCAATGCCCTCCGCCCAGGCGCCGAGCGGCAGGGTCACGTATTGCACGCTGCCCGTCAGCCGCAGCGGGATGTTGCCCACCACGGCCTGCACGTCCGT
>DATKYA010000234.1:0-11314 GCA_035528775.1 Planctomycetota bacterium
TATTCCATGCCGTCGAGCTTCGCGGTCACGCTCGATAACCAGAAGTCGTACGGCGACTACGAGGCCAATCACCGCGCGTGGTACACCGTGATCCAGGATCAGCCCATGCAGTTCCGCTACGTCACCGACCGGATGATGGACCGCGGGGACTACTGGGAACAGAACATCGTCACGGATAATGAGGTCAAGACCGTCACCTTGCCCGTGGCATACAACGATCCGCCCGGGAGATATATCATCAACGTGACCGATATTCTGACGACGGAGACGGAGGTGAGGGTGGTGATGACGGTGCGGTGATTCTGAGGTGCGGGCACCTTGACACCCCAGGCACCTTGACAGGCACCTTGACAGGCACCTTGACAACGACGTATGGAAGAGGGCGGGCGCGGGGACCCGCCCCTACATGGCTCGAATCTCGTCGTCAATTGCCATAAACACGTAGTTCGCGCTGTCGGAACTGTTTGCCGGAATCCTGCAGGGGTGGGTGGCGGACGCCGCGTCCGCACGTGCCCGCCCTCTTCCGGCACGCCAAACCACCGTTGGCATCTTGCAGATTCTGCCGAAGGAAGCGAAATGAGACTGTGGCACGCACTCGTCGTGATCGCCGTCATTGCTGTGGCTGCATGCGTCGTTCTTTGGCAGAGGAGTTCAAAGAAAAACAAGACTGCCCCGGCACCCGATGACACGAAGTTCGTCGTGTACCAAGGGGTTCAGATGGCCGAGGGATGGCCCGAGAAGATCAGGGAAGCTCAGACGCAACCGACCTGCATGATCAACGGCAAGTTGTACAACAGAATTCGATATGGCGACGAGGAAGATGATTGGGGTGCCGACAGACACCCGTGCCATGACTGCGGCGTGCGCAAAGGACAACTTCATGTCTCCGGCTGCGATGTCGAACGGTGCCCGGCGTGCGGCGGCCAGGCTATTTCCTGTGAGTGCGAGTATGAGGGCGACGAGGAATAGGCACTGGCGAGTCTGAGGACGTATGGAAGAGGGCGGGCGACGCCAAATACCCGTTTGACCCGCGCCCCGGATCATGTACAATGCTGTCTGCGTGCAACCCGCACGTGCGCGCATCTTCACCCGGAATGGCGAAGGGATTTCCAATGGCAAACGAACTGAAGAACATCTGGCTGTGGATTTCCACGAATGACCTGAAGGTCGAGCAGCGGCAGCTCGACGACGAAGGCAAGGACTACGCGGCCCTCAAGCCGCAGTTCCGCAAGCTCGTCGCTCTCGGCGACGACGCGATCTTCCAGCCGAAACACCAGCAGAGGGCCGCCGACCTGCTCGACGCCGCCCAGAAGCTGAAAACACGCAAGGGCTACGAGTTCGACGAACCTTCCGATCTCACCGGCATCCGCAAGCTCCGCCCGCGCGGCCCGCGGAAGTTCACCAAGCGCCTGCCCGACAAGACGCTGCTCGACCGCATCACCGGCGCGTGGCTCGGCCGCTGCGCCGGCTGCCTGCTCGGCAAGCCCATCGAAGGCGTCCGCACCGGCGACCTCTGGGATTTCCTCAAGCTCTCGAAACAGTGGCCGCTCACCGGATACATTCGCTTCGGCGTGACCGGCAAGGCCCGCCAGAAACACCCCCAGCTCGCACAGCGCGCGAAATGGTACGACAAGCTCGACCACATGCCCGTCGACGACGACACCAACTACACCACCACCGGCTACATGGTCGTGGAGAAGAACGGCGGCGACTTCACCCCGGTCGACGTGGCGCAGTTCTGGATATCGAACATCCCGCTGCTGTGCACGTGCACGGCGGAGCGCGTGGCGTACCGCAATCTCGCGCTCAACATCCAGCCGCCCCTGAGCGCCTCCTACCGCAACGTCTATCGCGAATGGATCGGCGCCCAGATCAGGGCCGACGCGTTCGGCTACCTGAACGTGGGCAACCCTGAGCTCGCGGCCGACTTCGCCTGGCGCGACGCATCCATCAGCCACATCAAGAACGGGATCTACGGCGAGATGCTGATGGCCGCGTGCATCGCCGCCGCTCCCTATTGCGAATCGCCTCTCGAGGTCCTCCTCGCCGGCCTCACCGAAATCCCCCGCCCCAGCCGCCTCTTCCGCGACATCTCCGAGGTGATCGACTGGCACCAGGGCGGCATCGCCTACGACGACGCCGTCGCCCGCATCCACCGGAAGTGGGACCAGACCTTCGCCCACGACTGGTGCCACACCAACTCGAACGCGGCCATCGTCGCCACCGCGCTGCTGTGGAGCGGCGGCGATTTCGGCACCGCCCTGTGCCGGGCAGTCATCCCGTGCTTCGACACCGACTGCAACGGCGCCACCACCGGCTCCATCATGGGCATGTGGCTGGGCGCCCGCAATATCCCCTGCTCCTGGACCGACCGCATGCACGACACCCTGAAGACCAGCCTCATCGGCAACGAAAACGTGAAGATCACCCAGATCGCCCGAAAGACCTGGGAGCTGGCGAAGAAGATTCGATGAGAATATGATAACAACGTCATCCGGCGAACCTTGTGTTCGCCCCTCAATAGATTTGTCGTGCCGCCAATCTGCACCCCCGGCGGGCATGTTGGGGATTCCCGATCAGCACGGGCGAAAGTACGGGCTTGACAACCGCCCTGCTGCTGCATATAATTCAAGTGTTGCGTTCACGCGCTCCTGATGGATACACCCAACCCGAGTATCAGCCAGACATCCCGTCCATCCGGTCCGCCCATTTTCTTTCGGCCTGCAAGGATGCTGATCTCATGCGACTGTACCTGATCAATCCCTCAAATCCGTTCGTCAGCAGCGTCAACGCAAGCAGCAGGTGGAACCGCTACCGCGTTTGGAAACCGCTGGGCCTGCTGGTTCTCGCCGGGCTGACTCCGCCCGAGTGGGAAATCTCTATCATCGACGAGAACCTCCGCACGCCGGACTATTCGGCCATGCCGCGGCCGGACCTGGTGGGGGTGACGGCGTTCACGTCGCAGGCGCCCCGCGCCTACGAGCTGGCCGTACATTTCAAGGAACTGGCCGTGCCCGTCGTCATGGGGGGAATCCACGCCAGCATGTGCGTCGATGAAGCCCTCGCTCACGTCGACTGCGTGGTAACCGGGGAGGGCGAAAGCGTGTGGCCGCAGGTGCTCGACGACGCCCGCCACGGCTGCCTCCAGCGCCGCTATGACGGCGGCCACGCCGACATGACCAACATCCCCCTCCCGCGCCATGAGCTCCTGAACACCGGCTACGCCTTCGGGTCCATCCAGACGACGCGCGGCTGCCCGCTGAACTGCAGCTTCTGCAGCGTTACCGCGTTCAACGGCGCCCGGTACCGCCAGCGGCCGATCGACGACGTCGTGCGCGAGCTCAAGATGATCCGCGAGAAGCTGGTGCTCGTGGTGGACGACAACCTCATCGGGACGCGCCCGGATCACATCGCCCGCGCGAAGGACTTGTTCCGCGCCATGCTGCGGGCACGCCTGCGCAAGTCGTGGGTCTGCCAGGCCACCATCAACTTCGCCGACGACGACGAGCTGATGGCGCTGGCCGTCGAGTCCGGCTGCCGGGGCGTCTTCATCGGCTTCGAGTCGACGGCCGCCGAAGGCCTTCGCGAGCTCGGCAAGCGATTTAACCTCCTGAACGGCCGCGACTTCGGTGCATCCGTCCGCCGCATCCATCGGCACAACATCTTCGTCGTCGGCTCGTTCATCATGGGGCTCGACACCGACGAGCCGGGGATCGGCAGCCGCATCGCGAACGCCGCCTCCAGCTACGGCGTCGATTCCGTCAACGTCGGCTTCCTCACTCCGCTGCCCGGCACCCGCCTGTGGGACCAGATGCGCGCCGACAACCGCATCGCCAGCGACACGTACCCCGACGACTGGAAATACTACACGCTGAACCTCCCCGTGGCCCGCTACAAGCATTTCTCGCAGGACGCCATCTTCCAGGAGATGGTGACGTGCAGCAGGACATTCTATTCCATGCCGCGGCTGCTGCGCCGCGTGAGCATGAACCTCTGGCAGCGCCGCACCCCCCTGATCAGCCTCATCGGCAACCTCTCGTACAGACGAAACTACGCGCTCGACCGCCAGGTCTATGCGAACTTCGCGCGCGACCGGGACAACAGGAATCTGTCTTCCGTCCCGTCATAAAATAATAGAGGACAGGCACCAATGGCGTGAGATTAACGCGCCTTGGCCGCCGTAGGGGCGGGCTGAGCGATGTATTCTTGCGACCGAAGTGGTCGCCGCGAATCGCCCGCCCTCTTTTCGTCTTAATTTCACGCCATTCGGGACAGGCACAAATGGCGTGAGATTAACACTACAACGCTGGAAATGTCTTCAAACCTCTTAGCTCAACTTTTGCCATTTTCCGCGGTGCAAGACCCTGAGATTACCAAGGTTCTCGGCAAATGGCTTGGGACTTTTTGAACACCATCGGTTTTCGAGGCTGTTCAAAAACCCGGCAAGCTCGTAACTACTTGCTGTATATTGGGCTTTTCCACTTGCTTCTAAATGGCTAAAGTCGAGCTTAGAGCGTGTGTGAAAAGTACACGCAAGGAAGAGGGCGGGCGCGGGGACCCGCCCTACATCAGGTCACTTTGCGAAAAGCATTGCCTACTGTGGTTTCGTTGTAGGGGCGGGTCCCCGCGCCCGCCCTCCGAATTGATCCGAATGGCCCTTTATACACACGCTCTCAGACTGCCGCGGCCACAAAACCCTGACGCACACTGCATTTCCCTTTCCCGAAAAATTTCGCGAAAAAAAGTATTGACAGGCTCGCCACATCGGCTATAATATATCCCTGAACGCTTCCGTTCATACCAGGCGTCAGGGTGCGCCTGTCGGCAGGCGTGGCTTCCACAAGCTATTCAGGAGGAATCTGCCATGAACACACGGGCTCTGTCGGTCAGCGTTGTGTTGGCTTTCGCAGTTGCCGCGTTCCCGCTTAATCCGCTCGCCGCGGAGGAGGGAGAGAGGGCCAAACCAGCCAAGGCCACTCCCGAGCAACTAACCATCATCAAGGCCGTGCTCGAAGACCTCTGCCACAGGGGCCTGCAAGAGGATGCCGATAGCACCTACGAGAAACGGATCCTGGGCGGCGAAGACCTCCTCCAGATCGGCGCACCGGCCGTCCCCTACATAGTCGATGCGATCAACAGCGGGAAGACCCCCTTCGCCACCAAGCTCTCCCTCGTGGCACTGCTCGGGCAGTTCGGGGCCGACCAGGAAGCGGACGTCACCCCCGCCCTCTGCTCGATGCTCCAGACGTGGGTGACCAACACAAAATACTCGAGGGGCGGAGCCAAGCGCGAAGTCGCCGGCGTCACCTGCTGCGGCGTCTTCGTCAACCTCTACAGTTGGAGCCTCCTCCCGTGCGAAGCGGGAAGGGCACTCGCTCACAGCGCCGACCCCAGGTCCGTCCCCACCCTCATCAAGGTGATGACCTACTGCCGCCCGAAGGCCGACGTCTTCTACACGCAGGAGAAGAAGGTCGATTCCGCCGTGTTTGCCAGCGACGTCATGACCGAAACCGCCATCGCACTGGCCATGATTGAAGATACCGACGCGAAGAAGTTCATCGACAAGTGCGTCGTCAGCTCATCGCCCAGCCTGCGAGCCAAGGCCAACCTCGGCAGAACGATGTCGCTCCTCAACGAAAACCGCAAGACCGCACAGGAATACCTCCGCAAGCAGATCGACGGCGAAAGAAACACTATCGCTGTCAATGAATACAAGAAGTTCTTCGACCGCTACTGCATGACCGAGCAGGAACGCAAGGAGGAACTGGAGAAACTGCGCGAGAAGATCCGCGGAACGCCGAACGCGGAGTGAGTGAAGAGATGATGAGATGAAGGGATGAAGAGGGCCTTTGCTCCCATCATACTGTCATCGCTTCATCCAGTCATCCTCTGCGTAGAGGGGACAGGTCATGAAACCGCTGATGCACGTCGTGCTGGCTGCAACGCTGCTGGCGTTCGCTGCCGGTTCTGCTCTCGCCGCCGACGAGCAGCCGGCAGTGCCGGACAAGGCACCCAAACCCACCGCCGATGAGCTGAAACAGATCAAATCACTGCTCGACGTGATTCGCTGGACCAACCTCGACCAGTGGAAATACTTCTCCGAACACACAATACCTTGTGATGCCGGCGAAGAACTCTACCGGATGGGGCCTGTCGTCGTGCCCTTCATCCTCAGTGCCGTCCAGAATGACGACCTCTACCTCAGCGGCAACAGGGTCTACCTGATTTGCCTGCTGGGCCGGATGGGGGGCGAGCAGATCTTCAACGTAACGCCGGCCCTCTGCAAGCTGCTGGAAACGTGGGTCATCGCCGGCCGCCAGGCTCGGAGCAGCTATATCGAGGAGCGCTCGGAGCGCGGATTGACCAGCTACCCGCGCAGCGTTCTGCCGCGCGCGGCCGCCAGGGCCCTTGCACTGGCCGCCGATCCCGCTTCCGTGCCCCTCCTGATCAAGATGATGAACAATCTGCGGCAGGCCGGTGACAAGAATTACACCGACAGACGCTATTCCGCATCCAATCGGTTCGCACTCGATGTGATGCGGGACGTCGCGGCCGCGCTGGCGGCCATTGACGACGATACGGCTCGCAAATTCCTCGAGAAATGCGTGATCAGCCCCTCGCCAAGCCTGCGGTTGTGCGCCAATCTCGCAAAGGCCTCCGCAATGCTCATCGAAGACCGCAAGGCCACCGAAGACTACCTCCGCAACCAGTGCCCCGGCGAACGATACGCCAAGATCATCGACGAATACAACCGCTTCATCATGGAGAAGTGCAGGACCATCGAAGACCGGATCAGGGAAAGCGAAGGCAGATGATGAGATGATGTGATGAAGAGATGATGAGAAGGAGAGGCGGACGACGATGATGATTTGGGAATATCGGCTTGTCTTAATCCCTTAATCGCTTCATCCCATCATCCCCTGATTCTCCAAGAAACAATTGACAGCCCCGTGACCGGGGGTATAATAGAGGCGTTGGGTGCGACGGACACAATTTCGAGGAGGATTGTCATGAGACGGATGCAAGTTGTGCTCGCAGCGTTGGTGCTGGCGTTCGGGACTGATTGCGTGGTTGCCGCCTCGAAACCCACCGCGGCACAGGCCAAACGCATCAAGGAATTGATCGAAGAGATCCGCAATGCCGATTACACCGGCTGGGATTTCCTTAAGAGAAAGAAAGGCGACGATCCCACCGAAGCAGGCGAAGAGCTGTGCGAGATGGGCGCCGCCGCCATCCCCTCAATGGTGGTGGCCCTTCAACTCAACAAATACCCCTTCAACGCCAAGGTCTACCTGGTGTGCATCCTCGGGCAGCTCGCCGGCGAAGAAGTCCCCACCGCCACCCCCGCGCTCTGCAAACTGCTCGAGCTGTGGTCCACCAATGCACGCTGGGCGAAAGACAACGAAGCCCAGGACTTCGAGGGCCGAAGCGGCAACACGTTCTACTATTCGGTTATGAAGCGAAGCCTCCTCCCGGCATGCGCCGCACATGCCCTGTTCACTGTTGCCAACCCCAGATCCGTGCCCTCACTGACGAAGACCATGGCCAACCTTCGGCAGAACGGCGACCGCAACTACAGCACCGAGCCCCGCGACCGCAAGGCCGGCGAGTTCTCCATCGAAGTCATGCGCGTTGCCGCTCACGCACTGGCTGCCATCGATGACGACACCGCCCGGAAGTACATCGACAAGGCCGAGACCAGCCCCTCAATGAGCCTGCGCGTCACATGCACTATAGCCAAGGCCGCCCGCATGCTGAAAGACGACCCCAAGGCCGCCGCACAGCTCCTTCGCGATAAGTGCGACGTCGAAAAGAACCCCATCATCCTCGAAGAATACAAGCGCTTCATCCTCGACAACTGCAAGGGCTTCGGAATCGGCGACAGGGGCAAGGACAAGGATAAGCCCGGCGATACCGGCGACAAGGATAAGCCCGGCGATTCCAAAGACAAGCCCGGCGACAAGGCCGACACTCCGAAAGACAAGCCCGACGACAAGCCCGATGCATCCAAGGACAAGGACGCCCCGAAGGACAAGGGCAAAGACGCCGACGACGAATCCGCCAAGTAGCCATTTGTCCGGTCATGCGGACTTCCAGTAGACCAAGTGGACCAAGTGGACGAGCCTCCCCCTTCGATGTTCGGTATTCGATGTTCCTCTTCTCTCTTCATCCCTTCATCCCTTCATCTCCTGATCTCCTCACTTTCCACGTGAAACGTTCCTCTTCCCACTCCCCCGTTTTCCACTACGCCGGAAAAATGTCTGCTATTCCAGAAACTTTCCGAAATTGTTGTTGACAAATCTCACCACTCTCTGTACACTATTCCATACAATCGATTTCCTCAGCCGCAATAAGGATCCGCTTCCCATGAGAGTGATCGCTGTTGCGAACCAGAAGGGCGGAGTCGCCAAGACCACCACCTGCGTCAACCTCGCGTCCGAATTCGCCCTCCTTCCCGATCAGCCCCGGCGCGTTCTCGTCATCGACATCGACGCCCAGGCCTCCGCCACCAGCTCCGTGTTCGGCAATACCGATCGCTCCAAGTCCATGTACGACGTCATGGCCGGCCCCACCCCCATCGAAGAGATCATCGAGCATTCCGAGGAGTTCGGCTTCGACATCGCTCCGGCCGACATCCTGCTCTCGGGCGTGGAGCTGCAGGTGGCCCAGATAATGGGGCGCGAGAAGATTCTCAGCAAGAAGATCAAGCATCTCGCCTACGATGCGATCTTCATCGACACTCCGCCCAGCCTCGGCCTGCTCACGGTGAACGCACTCACGGCCGCCGACACCGTGCTCGTCACCATCTGCCCCGAGTATTTCTCGCTGCGCGGCATCGCACTGCTCGAAAAGACCGTCGAAACCGTCCGCGAGCAGCTCGACTCGCCCGTCGCCATCGGCGGAGTCCTCATCACCCGCTACCGCGACCGCGTGGTCACCCGCGAAGCCGAGAAGATCATTCGCGACTACTTCGGCGACCGCGTCTTCAAGACCATGATCGCCGAGAACATCCGGCTCGAAGAAGCCCACAACGCCCATCTGCCCATCTCTAGGTACGATTCCGCCAGCAAGGGCGCCCAGGCGTACCGCGAGCTGGTCAACGAAATACTGAACGGACACCCGATGTGGGGACACGTGATTGAACCACAAAGACACGAAGAGCACGAAGAGCACAAAGAAGATGAAGAGATGAAGGGATGAAGCGATGAAGCGATGAAGAGACAGAAAGACGCCGACCGGCCGCCTTTCCCATCATCCCATGATCTCATCATCCTGCGTCGTCCTCTTTGGGTCTTTGCGGTAAACAGGAACTCCAAGATGGCCAGAGCGATCATCGATAATCCGCTGTTCAAGAAGACCGCGGCAGGGGACTTCGGCATGGTGCACCTGCCGGTATCGGCGATCCAGCCGTCGCCGCACCAGGCACGGAAAGCCTTCTCCGACGAGAGCATCGCCGAGCTCGCCGAGAGCATCCGCACGGTGGGCATGCTCCAGCCCGTCAAGATCGTTCGCGAGGGCGAGAGCTACCATCTGGTCTATGGCGAGCGTCGCCTGCGCGCCCTTCGCAAGCTCGGTGTGGCCGAGCTGGTGTGGGACACCCGCACCCAGCTTGCCAGCGTGCCCGATCCGCCCAACGCCGATCTCGCGGTCCAAACGCTTACCGAAAACATCCTCCGTGAGAATCTCTCGCCCATCGAGGAAGCCGAGGCGTACCTCCACCTCAAGAACCTCAAAGGCTTCAAGAAACAGCAGCAGCTCGCCGACTACATGGGGATCGACAAGCGCCGCATCAGCGAGAAACTCCAGCTCCTCGAGCTGTCCGACAAGATCAAGCAGGAGTTGATCGGCCACGCCGGGGCCGTGACCGCCAGCCACGCCCGCGAGCTGATGAAGCTTGACAGCGAAGACCTGCAGATTGAAGTGATCAAGCGCGTGGCCGACCAGGGGCTGAGCGTGAAGGAAACGGCGCGGATCGTGGGGAACCTCCGTCGCCGGATGCAGCGGGCGGGGGAGAAGACTGCCTCCGAGCAGAACGAGCTGCGCCGCCGCGTCGAAGAGAAGAAGTTCATTCGCCGGTTCGAGCAGCTCTGCCGGCAACTGCTCCACGCCGCCGAGCTCGTCAGCCAGGGAGATGGCCAGCTCAAGACTGCCTTCCGCAGCGCCTTCACCGGCGAGAACAACGTGCTCGAAGAACTCGAGAAGGCATTGAAGATGGTGAAGGAAGACGGTGGGAAGGTGGGGTGATGGGGTGATGGGGTGATGGGGTGGTGGGGTGACGGGAGGACAGGAGGACAGGAGGACAGGATAAACAGGATGAAGAGATGATGGGATGATGGGATGATGCGTTGAAGAAAAAGATTGTCCATCGTGTCCACTTGGTCCACTTGGTCCACTGAAAGTCCGCATGACCGGACAAACCGGGGAACAGAGGAACAGAACACTGAACACTGGGAACCGCCAGTCAATCCTGTTTCTGAAGAACGGTGAGCAGCGTTTCGAGGCGCTTATTGATGCTCTGCATGGGCGTGGGTACGGCGTTGATGCTGTATCCGCCGCCGAAGCCGCCGAGCGGCTTGCCGGGCGGTCATACCGTGCGGTGATCGCCGACCTGTCCCGCGACGACATCGATGGGGCGGACCTGCTGCGCTCGACGGCTGCGCGCTCGCCCGATTCGCTCTTCATCGCGATCGCGGGGCTTGACCGGGAAGACGAAGCCCGCAAGCTGGTCGATGCCGGCGCCGCGGCGTACTTCATTCCGCCGTTCGACGCGGCCGACCTCGTCTCGATCATCGACAATGCCGCCAGCCAGCCAGCCGCGCCCGGCCGCCAGGCAGGATTCTGCGGGATCGTCGGCTCCAGCCCGCTCATCGCCACCGTGATCGATCTCATCAGGAAGGTGGCCGACGTATCGTCCACCGTGCTCGTGACCGGCGAGAGCGGCACCGGCAAGGAACTCGTGGCCCGCGCGATCCACAGCAACAGCCGCCGAGTCGCCGAGCCGTTCGTTGTCGTGCATTGCGGGGCGATTCCCGACGGCCTCCTGGAGTCGGAGCTGTTCGGACACGAGCGGGGCGCGTTCACCGGCGCCTATTCGCAGAAGCAGGGGCTGTTTCAGTCGGCCCGGGGCGGCACCGTATTTCTCGACGAGATCGGGGAGGTGACTCCGGCCACCCAGGTGAAGCTGCTTCGCGTGCTCGAATCGGGAATGGTGCGGCCGGTAGGGGGCACGCGCGACGTCCAGGTCGGTGTGCGCGTGATCGCCGCGACCAATCGCGACCTCAAGGAAGCCGTCCGCCGCGGCAACTTCCGCGAA
>DATKYA010000235.1:0-3286 GCA_035528775.1 Planctomycetota bacterium
ACTCAGCCCGCCCCTACAGCGACCAGGCATCCTTAATCTCACGCCATTGCCCCAAGCCCCCATGAAGTAATGGACTGCTCCGCCCCGGCGCCGATTCATGGATTCAGGAGGACGCGCTTATGGAAGTTCAGGCACAGCCGAAAGTCATCAAGGCAACGATTCGCGAGCGGAAGGAGATCGCCGAAGGCACGATGATGATCACCTTCGATCTGCAGGGGGAGGAGGTGAGCTTCAAGCCAGGCCAGTATTTCTTCATCACCATTCCGAACATGCCCCACCCCGACGACCGCGGGAACCGCCGCCATTTCTCGATCGTGAACTCGCCCAACGAGCACGGAGTCATCACGATGGCCACGCGCTGGCGGCAAACCAGCGGGTTCAAGACTTCCCTGCGCGACATGCCGCTCGGCAGCGAGGTCGCAATCGGCAGGATCGCCGGCGACTTCGTGCTCCCCGACAACACCAGCCGCCCGATCGTGTTCATCGCGGGCGGAATCGGCATCACGCCGTTCATCAGCATGCTCCGCTACGTGCGGGAGGAGCAGCTTGCCTATGACCTGACGCTTCTGTATTCGAACCGAGGCAGGGAATCGACCGCGTTCTTCGATGAGCTGCGGGAAATGGACCACGCCATGCCCGAATTCAGGCTCGTGCTGACCATGAGCCGCGATCCCGATTGGCCCGGCGAGAAGCGCACGATCGACGCGCAATTCATCTGCGACTACGTGCCCGACCCGAACTCGCGTTTCTTCATGATCGCCGGCCCGCCCGCAATGGGCGAGGGAATGGCCAAGGTGCTCGCACAGGTGGGTGTGGACGGGAAGAACGTGCAGGTCGAACGATTCACTGGCTATTGATGCCCGACGAAGAGCAGGAAGATTAAGCAGGACGATTAAGAGCAGGACGATTAGGAGCAGGAAGATTAAGCAGGAAGATTAAGGCGGAAGATTGGTCGACTTCCCTCTTGATCCTTCCCCATCGACTTATACAATAGACCCTATGATTTGCTCTGATTGTTAACTCTTAACTTTGAGCTCCCAGCTTTGAACCTCTTCCCGAAAGGACCCCGCATGACTCCCCGCGAAGTCGTGACGCGAGCGATTGAATTCCGCCGGCCGCCCCGCCTGCCGATTAACGGGCATGGCGAGTTGAGCGACATCATCTGGGTCGGCTACGACATGATCCTGCCGCCCCAGGCGATCGGTTACCCGGGGATGGACCAATGGCTGTGCTGGTGGGACCATTCAGAAGTACCCAACATGGGCCAGGTGAAAGGGCATCCGCTGGAAGACCTGTCGCGGATGAAGCGATTCCCGTGGCCCGACGGCAGCGATTCCCGCCGCTACGTGAGCACGTGGAAGTGGCTGGACCAGCTCTGCTGGCCGCCGAAGCGCGACAAATACGTGATCGCCGGCATCTTCATGATCCTCTGGGAGCGCATGCACACCCTCCACGGATTCGAGAACTGCATGATGGACCTGATGGACGACGCGCCGCAGATCCACGAGCTGGCCGACCGCATCCTGGAGTACGATATCCAGGTGGTGCGCAACATGCACCGAATCTGCGGCAGCGCCGTCCAAGGATTCTCCTTCACCGAAGACTGGGGCACCGAAGCCGACCTGATGGTCTCGCCGGAGCTGTTCCGCCGGTTCTTCCAGCCCCGCTACAAGAAGCTGTTCAAGGTGATCCACGAGTGCGGCTGGCACGTGTGGATGCACTCGTGCGGCAAGATCAATAAGGCGATCGGGCCGCTGATCGAGGCCGGGCTCGACGTGGTGAACATGCAGCAGCCCCGCACCAACGGCATCGAGGAGATCGGCCGGGAGTTCGCAGGAAAGATCACCTTCGAGACGCTGTGCGATATTCAGAAGACACTGCCTGCCGGAGATCACGACCAGATCGTGCGCGAAGCCGAGCAGCTCATGCACACCTGGGGTACGCCCGACGGCGGGTTCATCCTCGGCGACTACGGGGACCACGTGGGCATCGGCGCCCAGCCGGAGACCAAGGATTTCATGGTGCAGGCGTTCCTCAAGCAGGACCCGTACACGAAAGATGAAGCGATGATGAGATGATGGGATAAGACGATCACCGGGCAGATTCGCCGGTCAGTCTACTGGGTCAACTTCGTCCATTTTGTCCACCGCATTCCCAGGCTCGTTGCACGTTGCACGTTGCACGTTGATTGCCGATCTTTCCTCTTCCCTTCATCTCATCATCTCTTCATCAATGAAAGCAGGCGACCCGGCATTCGCACCGGGTCGCCTGCTTTGTCATTCGCCGGGCTTGGTGCTCATCAAGGCTACCAGCCTCAAGCCCCAAGTCCAAGCCGCTCGCCCCTCACGGGCACTGCGTGTTCAGCTTGTTCCTCACGAAGATCAGATCCAGGATGTTGATCCGGGTGTCTTCGTTCACGTCGGCTTTCCAGTTGTCGCCGGTGCCGACGGGCTGGTTGAGCTTGTTGCGGATGAAGATCAGGTCGAGGATGTTCACCCGGCAGTCCATGTTGGCGTCGCCGTCGATGGGCCAGGGCCTCGGCCAGAACACCGGCTCCGACGCGGCTTCCGTGTTCACCAGCACGATCTTGTAGTTCGTACCCGCCGCGATGCCAGTGAGCGTGGCGGTATGGGACGTGGTCAAACCGGCTCCGGGGGCGGTATTCGGCGTGGCGCCGATGAGACTGACGGGTCCATACTTCGCGGAGCCTTCCGCGGGGATGTCGGTCGTCCACGTTGCCGTCACGGTGCCATCGCCGTTATCGCTGATCACGAGATCGGAGACGGCGGGCACGGTCGTGTTGAAGTAGATGACGGCCGACTTGCTCGCGACGTTGCCGGCGGAGTCTTTCGTCCAGGCGTACAGCGTAACGTCCGAATCGGAGGCGCCCTGGATGGTGTAGCTGGTCAGCGGGCTGACCCAGCCTTCGGTCGGCTCGACGCCGGTCTCGTTGACCACGTAGCCAACGATGGCGGCGCCCTCGGCCGGCTCGGCCGTGATGGTCACGGTCACGTCCGCGGCATTCGTGACGAGGCTGCTGCCGGAGGTGGCGTCGGCCACGGTGAACTGCGTGATGCTCGCCATTGCGACGGCCACGCCGACGTAGGTGTTGCCGCCGTGGACGATGATGGCCGCCGGGCTGGTCATCGCGGTGTCGTCCCACGTGAGCTTGCCCACGTCTGCGAGGTCCTGCAGTTCGGCGGAATGGTCGCCCGCCCAGCGCAGACCCCAGTGAACGCCCGACGCAGCGGGATCCTGTGTGAACACGATGTTGATCGTGCCGCCG
>DATKYA010000236.1:0-6042 GCA_035528775.1 Planctomycetota bacterium
GCAAACGCCGGAACGCTCGAGATGGGCGCCCCCTTGCTGAAGACCATCAGCGCCCTGTTGCAGCTTGAAGGCACCGACTTCGCCGTCGAAACGTCCGTGCGGCTTCGCAACGGCGCGACAGTGAGGACGCTGACCGGCGGCATCTCCAGCGGGCTTGATCTCGCCGATGCCGCCACGCTGACACTCGAAGACGACGCAAAGATCGATATCGTCTTCGATACTCCGGCCAGCTCCGGCCTCTATTGGGGCCTGCGCTGGGCCGGCGACCACGTGGCCGAGCTCGAAGCGCTCCAGACCACCGGGGGACTCGTGTGGGACGACACCGCCCTGCCCGACCCTGCAACGATCTTCGCGAACGGCGGCTTCACCTACGTCGGCGCCAGCGTTGCCGTGGCCAAGGTCACCGCCTTCACCGTGGCCGATGCCACCAGCGGCAGCAGCCTCGTGACCAACGAAGCCACCGTGAACGTGAGCATCACGGCCGAGCCCGCCGAAGGCGAGACCATCGACGGCTGGCTGATCACCGAATCGTCCACCGAGCCGGCCGATGGCTGGCTCCCCGCCGCACCGGCTATCTACGCCATCCAGGCCGCATCCGGGGCATCCGTGACCCTCTACGCCTGGGTGAAGGACACCGCCGGCAACATCGGCGGAAGGTCAGCCGCCATCTACTTCAACACTGCGGCACCGGTCGTCTCCAACGTGGTGATCACCGACAATGGCGACGGCACCGCAACGGTCACGTGGGAAACCGACATCCTCGCGGAGAGCTCGGCCAGCTACGGGCCAGTCAAGATGAACAGCACCACGCCGGACACCGTCGCCGAGAACGCACTGCTCACTGCCCATTCGGCCGTCCTCACCGGCATCGTTGCCGGCACCAACTACAAGATCGTGCTGGTGAACACCGAAGTCGCGTCCGCCCCGATCTACTGGCCCAGGCCGTGGCCCATCGACGGCGACGCCAACATGGATTGCAGGGTGAACATCCTCGACCTGATCTTCATCCGCAACAAGCTCAACCAGGCCGTCACAACCGGCGACAACTGGAAGGCCGACGTCAACGAAGACGCCAGGATCAACATCCTCGACCTCATCTTCGTGCGCAACAAGCTGAACACCCAGTGCCCGCTGTAATCAACGGGCGGTAGTCCGCAGCACGCCAAGGGGGCACACGCCGTGTGTGCCCCCTTCTTCAATAATCAACCGTAGGGGCACACGCCGTGTGTGCCCTGGGCGGACGCCGTCCGCCCCTACTTCAATAATCAACCGTAGGGGCACACGGTGTGTGCCCTGGGCGGACGCCGTCCGCCCCTACCAAATGCATGCGGCACTCCGGAGCAAAGCACCATGCGCAGCATGCCGTCAGCCCCCTCCCTGGTCGCCCCCGACCTTACGGCGGGTGTTCACATGATCCCGGCCAGCAATGCGGCCTCCCCCTGCCCTGATTCTTCTTGCATCACCGACGGCCGCCGTCTACAATGAATCATGTGCCCGTGGTAATCCCCGCGCGAGGCATATTCACGGTATTCGGTAGTTCAGAGCCACACCTTGAAACATCATCATCGTGAGCATCCGTCTTCTGATGCATGGGCCGAACCGTTCCACGACGAATGGCTGGCACGTGTCGGCCGGCCGTGCAGCATTCGCCTGGCGCACGCCATCGCGGCACAATGGCTGCATACACGGCCGCGTATTGTGCCGGGCGACCTGATCGTCGGCACCAACCCCTATCAGCCGGCTGACGGCCTCGCCAGCATGGTCCGGTGGTCGCCCGCGGCCGGCATTGTTTTCGACGGTCCGGCCTGCGAACGGCTGCAATCCGGGCAAGCGTCACAGCACGAGCACGTGGCGCTCGTCATGCAGTACTGGGAAGCCTGGTTCGCGTCGCGCCGGCCGCGGCTGCCTTCCCCGCACCGCTTTCCCGGCGATTTCGAGCTTGTCGGCCGCGTCGACGGCCTCGCCGAGGGCGATCCCCTCGCCTGGCACGCCGCACTCGACGGCGGGATCAACGGCCTACGCGACAAGTGCCGATCCTACCGGAAGATGAATGCCCGCCGCGAGAACGCCGCCGACTGGTACGACGCCCTCCAGATCGTGCTCGACGGCGTCTCGGGGTTCATCGAAGCTCATGCCGATGCCGCGGAACGCGCCGCCGAGTCCGACGAGACCAACCGCGTCGCCCTGCTCGAAGCCGCCGCCATCTGCCGCCGCATCGCCCACGATCCGCCCGCCAGCTTCCGCGAAGCCGCGCAACTCTTCTACTTCCTGTTCCTGCTCGCCGGGCCCTGTGCGCCGGGCCGGCTCGATCACGTGCTGGGCGAGTACCTTGCCGCCGAACTGCGCGACCGCACGATCAAGCGCACCGCCGCCCAGTCCATCGTCGATTGCCTCTGGCGCAAACTCGGCGAGAACGGCGCAGGCGAGATCACGCTGGGTGGATCGAATGCTGACCATTCCGACGCATCCAACGCCCTGACTGAGATGCTCCTGCAATCTGCAAACCGGTCGGGCTCCGCACGCCCCGCCATTGCACTGCGCTGGCATCCCGGCACCCCGCGGAAAACACTGCCCGCCGCGTGCAGGTCCATCGTGAACGGGGTGGGCTGCATCCGGTTCCTCAATGACGATCCGATCGTTGCCGCGATGTCGGATCGCGCCCCGGCCGACCACGCCCGGGATTACGCCGTGGCTGCCGCTGGGCGGATTCGGCCTTCCGGCTGGTCCGGCGGATGCCGCCAGGCTACCCTGAACGCCGCCAAGCTACTCGAGCTTACCCTTCACGACGGGCGCGACGCCATCTCCGGCCAGCAGCTCGGCCCCGAGACCGGCCAGCCCGCCGACCTCGATTCATTCGAGAAGCTGGAAGCCGCCTTCCGCAAGCAGATCGACTATGCCGTCGAGGTGCTCGTGCGGCTGGCGAACCAGGCGTCTGAATGGAGCCGCGACGACCTGCCCTTCCTGCCCCGATCACTGCTCACCTTTTCGTGCATCGAGAAGGGCCTCGACCTGCTCGCCGGCGGGGCCGACTGCGGCTGTACCACGATCGACGTGCTCGGCCTCGCTACCTCCGCCGATTCGCTCGCCGCCATTAGCCGGCTCGCCTGCGACCGGCGCGTGATGACCCTGCCCGAGCTGGTAAGCCTGCTCGACACCGATTTCGATGGCGCCGGCGACGACCTCCGCCGCACCCTCGACGATCTCCCCAGATGCCGCACCCTCGACCCGGAAGCCCTGGCAATGCTGGCCCGCTTGCGCGAATACATCGCCGACAGCCTCAAATCCCACCATACCAGTGCCCGCTCGCCATGGACGATGGAGATCATTGCCGGCTGCGACGGCGACGCCTGCGGCCAACATTGCGCCGCCACGCCCGACGGCCGGCGCCGCGGCTCGCCGCTCGCCGATACCGTCGTCCACTCCGATCTCGCCGGGGCGTTGAAGTGCGCCCGCAAGCTCGGCACCGACTGCTCCCCCGCTTCGCTCGATCTCTGCATCCGGCTCGCCCGGCACGACCTCGCGGGCCGGACCGCCCACCAGCGGATCGCGAAAATCGTCACCACCTGGATGGAAGCCGGCGGGCGGGCGGTTCACGTCGCCATCGCCGCTCCCGAACCCGAAACAGATCATCGACCCGCCGAGCAATCCACGCCCGACGCCAAACTGGCGGCCGAGCTTCCGGGAATCTCCGCGGGTGCTCTCGGCGTCAAGGCCGGCAAGACACATACACGCAGGTCCTAGGGGCGAACCTTGTGTTCGCCCTTCATTTCCAGCGAACCTTATGCTCGCCCTCAATGCCCGGCCCGGGACACGCATGCCATGACACCGAAACAACGCCTCATCGCCGTCTATCGTGGCGAACAACCCGACCGCGTGCCGGTTCAGCCCTGCTTCGCCTGGCTGCTGCCGATGCGCCGCACCGGCCGGCAATTCAACAGGTTCACCGGCGATTTTGCCCGGCAAACGCTCGACACCTATCGCCACTACGGCGCCGACGCCCGCATCTGGCTGCCCGTTCACGCCGGAAATCCCGCCGTCAGGCACGAGTCGCACGTCGATGAATTCCCCGACGGCACGCAGATCATCACGTGGTCGGCGGAGAGCGCGTCGGGCAGGCTCACCGGCAGAACCAAGACGTTTCCCGACGCCGCACCTGCACCCGTCGAGCGTCCGGTGAAGGATCTGCACCGCGACCTGCCGGTCCTGTTCGAGCAATTGCCGCCTCCCGGGAATTTCAGCTCGCAGCACGCGCCCGCCGTCTACGAGATGATCGGCGGCGACGGCATCGCACTGTGGACGCCGCCCCCCCAGTTCCTCGGCTGGCTCGCCGACAGCCGCGAAGGCGGAATCATGCAAGCCGTCTACGACCTCTACGATGACGGAAAACTCCTCACAAGCTTCTTCGAGCGCTATCTCGACTGGTATCTGCAAGTGGTCGAGCATGTCCTTGCCGTCACGCCCTGCATCGACGTGGTGATGCCCAACTGCGGCACGATCTCCATCAACACGATGGGCGTGGAGCTGTACAGAAAGTGGGACATGCCGTTCATTCGCCGCCAGGCCGCGATCGTGCGGCGCCACGGCAAGCCCCTCCACGTGCACCAGCACGGCTATTGCCTCCCCGTGCTGAACGACCTGGTGGATGCCGGGGTGAACATGATCTGCCCGTTCGAGCGGCCGCCGGGAGGCGACGTGACCAGCCTCGCAGCAGTCCGCAGGCGATTCGGCTCTCGCATCGGCATCATGGGCAACGTCCACACGATCGACGTCCTCTTCCGGGGCACACCGGAGGACGTCCGCCGGCAGGTGAAGGAATGTATCGACGAAGCCCGCGGCGGTCCGTTCATCCTCTCGACGGGCGACCAGGTGGCCGACCTCACCCCCGACGACAACATCCGAGCCTTCTGCGACGCGGGCAGGGAACTGGGGAAGACGAGGTGAGTGGGAGAATGAGGACAGCGGGAGAGCGGGAGATGGAAGTGTTCAGCGGCACGCCTGCTTTCGGCAGTCAGCCTGTGTCCACTAAGTCCACTACGTCTCACGGCCCCGAGAAGGGCTGCAAGGGATCATACAGCGACGAGCACCTGGCTCGGTTCGCCAACCTCGCCTGCCGCAGCATGGAGTCCTATTTCATGTTCAACAACGTGCGGATGGTTGAGGATGCCGCACGCTTTCAGGGGCTTGTCCGGCAATCGGTCCGGCGATGAACCACATCATACCGTGCGGGTCACCAGCCCCATGAATGCCCGGGCCACGCGCTCCCGCAGCGGGTCCAGCCGGTTGAACTTCCCGTTCGTCAGGGCATCGACGGCCAAGCCTTCCAGTTGTTCATTCAGCTTCACGTCGGGAAATGCATAGCCGTACGCCCGCGTGCTCTGCCTGAATGGAAGATTGCTGGGCGTCACGTACATCTCCCAGCCGACCGTCTCCGCGAAGCCTCTAATCTTCGGATGGTAGGCGACGGCCACGAATGGCACACGCTGTGCGTATGACATCACGCATGCGTGCAGCCGCATGCCGACGGTGAGCACGGCACGCTTCAGGATTCCGGCCGCCTGCCGCGGCGTGAGCACCGCGTCGATACAGTGCGCCTGCACCTCCGGCGCCAGGAAGTGCAGCACCTCGCACACCTTGCGGTGCTCGAGCCGGTCGTCGGCTTGCAGCCACGAGAACGGCACGAATACCAGCGGCACGTGCAGCCGCTCGGACAGCGCCTTCAACTGCCTGCTGATCCACGCGTACCACCCCGGGCTGCCCGCCCAGTGGTCCCGCAGCGAAACCGCGATGAAGCGGTCGGCCTTCAGCACGCCCTCCGGCAGCTCGTCATCTGCCTTCAGCCACAGCACGGAATCGCCCGTCACCGTCACGTGCCTGCCGACGATCCTGCGCAGTGTGGCAGCCGAGGGGACGTCGCGCGCGTACAATGGATTGATCCCCCGCAGCAGCCGCCTGATCCGCCGGCGCGCCAGGAGGGGATACCGCACTCCTGTCTCCACGGCCACGGCAAACAGCCCGGTGAGCGACGGAGCTATCTTCCGCAGG
>DATKYA010000237.1:0-3702 GCA_035528775.1 Planctomycetota bacterium
CCCGCGGAATCGGTGTCGCTGATCGGCGACGGCAAGCTCCTGATGAACACCGGCACGATCGACCGGTCGGACGAGATCAGGCGCGCGATGAAGCCGCTGCCGAAGAACGCGCTCGGGCGGTTCGCGTGGTGGCTGGAGCCGATGCACGCGGAGCGCCCGGCCGTGCTTCCCGCCGTGACGGCCCCGGAGCCGGTCGAACAGTTGAAGCTCACCCACGATGCGACCGACTACTGTTGGTACACGACGAAGCTGAGCGTGGCCCCCGGCGGAACCGGCACGCTGGTGCTGGAGAGCGTGGGTGACGTGGTGCACGTGTTCGTGGACGGGCAATTCGCGGCGACGACTCCAGCGCCGATCCAGGAGAACCGCGGGCCGATCGACGGGCCGGGCTTCACGCAAACGTTCGAGATAGCCGTCGAGCCGGGCGAGCACGAACTTGCCGCCCTGTGCTGCGCGATGGGCCTGATCAAGCACGACTGCATGCTCGGCGACCGGAACATGGTCGAGGAGCGCAAGGGGCTGTGGGGCCGCGCCCTGTGGAACGGCGAGCCGCTGCCCGGTCCGTGGACGATGCTTCCGGGGCTGGCGGGCGAGCGGGCGGGCGTGTATGCGGAGGCAGGCAGCCTGGTGAAGTGGAGGCCGGGGCGGGGGCCGTCGGCACGGGCGCAACTCCGCTGGTGGCGGACCACCTTCGCTCGGCCCGACGGCGACGGCCCATTCGCGATCGACCTGCTCGGCATGACCAAGGGCATGCTGTGGCTGAACGCCAGGTGCACCGCACGATACTGGCTCGTGCCCGCCACCGGCACGCCGATGGACTGGCTGGCCTCCGGCGTGGTCCATACGAACGTCGGCGAGCCGACCCAGCGATACTACCACCTGCCGGCCGAATGGCTGCAGGACCAGAACACGCTGGTGCTGCTCGACGAGCTGGGCGGAGATCCGGCCCGCGTACGGCTGTGCCGGTGGAAATAGCAGCGCCGATGGAGAGTCCCGTGGACGAAGTGAACCAAGTGGACGAAGTGGACGAGGCGCAATCACACGAACCGCCCAACCGGTCCACTTCGTCCACTGGGTCCATTCTGTCCATTCTGTCCATTTTGAGCATCATCGGTGTGTGCCGCGAGCCGCCAATAATCGTTGAGAAAACCCTGTAGCGGTGCTATAATCATTTCTCTATAAGCGATTGCCTCGCCGCAACTGATCCGATTGGAGACGAGATGCGAAAACCCAGCCTCACTATTCCTGCGCTGCTGTTGGCGATCTCGGCGACGCTGCTCTCGTGCGGCAAACCGGCTCCGCCTCCGCCTGGCGGCGAAAATGCGGACAAGCCGAAGACCGCCGACGACACGCAGTTGGTCACCGAGCCAATCAAGTGGGAAATCGGCAAGCCGGGCGGCAAACTGGCGTTCGCATCCATCTCGCCCCCGAAGACGCTCAACACCATCGTTGCCAACGAGACGTCCAGCACGCTCATCCTCGGGTTCATCTACAGCAGCCTCACGAAGACCGATCCCGTGACCACGGAAGTCATTCCCGATCTCGCCGAGAGTTGGGATATCGGCGATGATGGCCTTACCTACACGTTTCATCTTCGCAAGGGCGTGCTGTGGAATGACGGCCAGCCGTTCACTGCCGCCGACGTGGCATTCACCTTCAACGACCTGATCTACAACGACAACATCCTCTGTGCGTCGCGCGACATGTTCCTGATCGACGGGAAGAAGTGCAAGGTGACGGCGCTCGACAACTACACGGTGCAGTTCGTGACGCCGGACAAGTTTGCTCCGTTCCTGAGGGCGATGGGCCAGGCGATTCTGCCCAAACACGCACTGATGAAATCGGTGGGCGACGGGAAGTTCGAGCAGGCACTCGGGCTGGACTCCAAGCCGGCCGACATCATCGGCACCGGGGCCTTCATGCTCGACAGCTACACCACGGGCCAGCGCGTCATCCTCAAGCGCAACCCCTACTACTGGGAGAAGGACGAGCAGGGCAACCGCTTGCCCTACCTCGACCAGATCGTCATCGAGATCGTCAAGAACCAGGACGTGGCCCTGCTCAAGTTCAAGCAGAAGGAGATCGATTACTACGGAATGCGCGGCGAGGATTATCCCGAACTGAAACCGCACGAGAAGGACGGCGGCTACAGGGTCTACATCACCGGCCTGTCGTTCGGGTCGCAGTTCCTGTTCTTCAACCTGAACAACGACGTTGAGATCGGCCTCGACGCCATCGAGAAGGCGTGCAAGGAGCAGGGAATCGACATCGCCGCCAAGCAGGGCGAGGACGACCATGACCGCAAGGCCCGGCTGAAAGACGCCCTTCCGGCAGACGTTCTTGCCGCGCTGAAGAAATCCGGCAAGCCCTACGTCGATCCCGTGAAGTCGAAGTGGTTCCGCAACGTGCAGTTCCGCAAAGCCGTCTCCTACGCGATCGACCGCCAGAAGATCGTAGACATTCTGATGAACGGCCTCGGGGAGCCGCAGTGGGGGCCGGAAAGCCCGTCGTCCACGTTCTTCTACAATCCGAACGTGACCAAGTACCCGTACGATCCCGAGAAGTCGAGGCAGTTGCTGGCCGAGGCGGGGTTCAAGGACCGCAACGGCGACGGATTCGTGGAGGATGCCGACGGCAATACCGTGGAGTTCAGCCTGACGACAAACAGCGAGAATACCGTGCGGGTCAAGATGGCGGAGATAACCCGCAAGGACATGGAAGGGATCGGCTTCAAGGTGCATTTCCTGCCGATGACGTTCAACACGCTGGTGAGCGAGCTGGACGCGAATTTCGACTGGGAAGCAATGATCCTCGGCCTCACCGGCGGCATCGAGCCGCACTTCGGCCGCAACGTATGGCACTCCACCGGCTATACCCACATGTGGTTCCCGCGGCAGAAGACACCGTCGTTCGATTGGGAAGCCAGCATCGATAAGCTCTTCGACGCCGGCGTGAAGGAACTGGACCCGCAGAAACGCAAGGCGATCTACGATGAATGGCAGGTGATCGCGGCCGACAAGCTCCCGCTGATCTACACCGTGCTCGGGCAGAACACCGAAGCGATCCGAACCACGTACGGCAACATTCATCCTACCGCCTACGCCGGCGCTCTTCACGACGTCGAGCGGGTCTACGTGAAGTAGATTCGGCGCGGGTGTCCCGAGAGTTGGCAGTTGCTCGCGTAGGGGCGAACCATCGTGTTCGCCCTTGTGGGATAGCCAGACATCGTCACAGGCCCGAGGAGGGCGAACACGATGGTTCGCCCCTACAGCGCCGGCCCAGGCGCGCGCGCCGAACGGAGGGATTTCCCGGAATCACTGCATGACCACGTACATCATTCGCCGCCTGCTCATCTCGATACCGCTGCTCCTCGCGATGTCGCTGATCACCTTCGGCTTCATTCGCCTGCCGAGGGGCGACGTGCTCGCGCGCTATCGCAACGACCCCCGGTTCGACCGCGAAGTGCTCAGGCAGATCGAGCACCAGTACCGGTTCGACCGCAGCTTCATCGTTCAGTACGGCTACTGGCTGAAGAACCTGTTCTTCGAGTGGCCGAGCGAACAGGATGCGGCGAAGGCTCACACGTTCGGCGAGAAGCTGAAGACGCACTTTCCCAAGCGTTTCCGGCTCGACCTGGGCTATTCATTCGACAACGAGCGTCCCGTGGTCGACGTGATCTCGGAGCGGCTGTTCAACACGCTG
>DATKYA010000238.1:0-12642 GCA_035528775.1 Planctomycetota bacterium
GCTCACAAGATCAACAATACGATCGGCCAGGCGCTGCTCGCCGTGCGAATGGGCAAGAAGCGCGTGGTGGCCGAAACCGGCGCCGGCCAGCACGGCGTGGCCACCGCAACCGCCGCCGCAATGCTCGACCTCCAGTGCGCGATCTACATGGGCACCGAAGACGTTCGCCGCCAGGCACTCAACGTCTTCCGCATGCGCCAGCTCGGGGCGGAAGTCCACGAAGTCACCAGCGGCAGCCAGACACTCAAGGACGCAATCAACGAGGCGCTGCGCGACTGGGCCACAACCGTCCGCACCACGCATTTCGTGTTCGGCTCGGTGGCCGGCGTGCATCCGTTCCCGATGATCGTGCGCGACTTCCAGTCGGTGATCGGCCGCGAGGCTCGCGAGCAGATCCTGTCGGCCGAAGGCCGCATGCCCGACTTCCTGCTCGCCTGCGTGGGCGGCGGGAGCAACTCGATCGGGCTGTTCCATCCGTTCATCGACGAGCCGTCGGTGAAGATGATCGGCATCGAGGCAGGCGGGCGCGGCATCACCCCCGGCAACCACGCCGCACGATTCGCCGGCGGCTCCATCGGCGTGCTCCACGGCGCCCGAAGCTGGCTCCTGCAGGACCAGCACGGCCAGATCAGCGTCACGCACTCGATCTCCGCCGGGCTCGACTACGCGATGGTCGGGCCGGAGCACAGCTACCTCCGCGAGATCGGCAGGACGGAATACGACTACATCTGCGACGACGACGCGGTGAACGCCTTCCAGCTCCTCTGCCGCCTGGAAGGGATCATCCCGGCACTCGAAAGCTCGCACGCCGTGGCGTACCTCGAGAAAATGCGCGACCGACTCACCCCCGACACCATCGTGATCGTGAACCTGTCGGGCCGCGGCGATAAGGATGTGAATTCCGTGGCGGAATACCTGAAGAAGAGGAATTAACAAGGATACGCAGGATGGCCAGGCTGGATGCTCAGAGCACCGCGTCCATTGCGTCCACTCCGTCCACTTCGTCAACCCTGTGCATCCTTGCCGGATGGTTTTCAGCATGAACAGAATCGACAAGCTTTATTCCACGTGCAAGTCCGAAGGCAAGAAGGCCTTCAACGTTTACATCTGCGCCGGCGATCCGGACCTGGAGACGACGGCGGCGCTGATCCGGGAGTTTGAGCGGCGGGGCGTGGACGCCATCGAGCTGGGCGTGCCGTTCTCCGACCCGGTGGCCGACGGCCCGGTCATCCAGCAGGCGGCCAAGCGCGCGATCGAGGCCGGCACGACGCTGGACGCGATCATTCGCCTGGTTGCCGGGCTGCGCAAATCCGGCTGCGCCATCCCCATCTGCCTGATGACCTACTTCAACCCCGTACACCACTACGGTGTGGAACGGTTCGTGGATGATGCGGCCGACGCGGGCGTCGACGGCTTCATCATCCCCGACCTCTGCCCGGAAGAAGGCGAGGCCCTGATCGCCCGGGCGCGTGCCCGCGATGTCAAGACGATCTTCTTCATCGCGCCCACCACCACGCCCGAGCGGATGAAGACGATCAACGAACAATCGACCGGTTTCATCTACTGCGTGTCGGTGATAGGCATCACGGGCGCCCGCAAGGAGTTGCCGCCCGACCTGCGCGATCACTTGCTGCGGGTGCGGCGGCTCACGTCGCTGCCGCTAGTCGTCGGATTCGGCATCTCCAACCGCGAGACCGTGCGGATGATGTGCGAAATGGCCGACGGCGTGATCGTGGGCAGCGCCATCTGCAAGAAGATTGAAGAACTCCTCAGCGGCCCGCGCGAGGAGCTGGTGCGGAAGGCGGGCGAGTTTGCCGCGGAGCTGGCAGAGGGCGCGCGAACCTAGATGGACGGGGCCGTTCATTGCGTCCAGGTTGTCCGTTAAAAACCGGCCCTCGAACGTAAGGGCGTGTGGCATTGGCCCCCAATACAGGGTGCATGGCGTGCGTGTCACTGCTATACACAGCGCCGGAGTAGAATAGGCATGTCCTTGCTGTGCTGCCGCCCTACGGCGGCAGCGGGCGGGCAACGGTGGCCCGCCCCTACATAGGATTCCGGCAAGACGTTCTGCCAGCTAATGAAGATCCATTTGCATCTTGCCGCTCTACTAGCGGATGCCTGTAGGGGCGGGCCACCGTTGCCCGCCCGCTGTTCGCAAAGCGGACAGCAATCTGATTATGCGCAGATGAGTCGGATGCCATGTCCGGAAAGTGATCTGCCATGGAACTCCTCTTCGAATCACGCGTGGAGCTTTCGCTGTTCCAGGGGCATCTGCGGTTCGTGCAGCAGCGGCCGGCAATCACTCCGGAGCCGGTGCTTCTGCCCGACGTGCCCGCCGACGGCAAGCTGGTGCAAATCTACGGCACGGTGCTGCGCGACGGCGGCCGTCTCCGGATGTGGTACCAGGCTTGGCCCAAAAGCGTCAGCGGCAAGCAGGACGTTGAGGCCGTCGGCTACGCCGAATCGGACGACGGCATCACATGGCGCAAGCCGCCGCTCGGATTCCAGCAGATCGACGGCAAGCCCACCAACCTGCTCAACATGGGCATGGGAATCCCGTCGGTGTGGATCGACCCGGACAGCCCGCCCTCGCACCGCTACCGCGCCACCGGCGTGATCAACCTCGTGGCGTGCGAGATGAACAACTCCGGCGCGAAGGCCTCCGGCTACTTCACGGCCCACTCGGCCGACGGCTTGCGCTGGGAGCTCGATTCACCCTACCCGCGCTGGTACAGCCTCGACGACATCAACTCGACGTACCATCCGTGGCAGCGGCGGGGGATCGTGGCGATGAAATACAGCCCGCGCGTCGGCGGCGTGTGGCGCCGGGCCATTTACACGGCGGAATACAAGAATGGCCAGTATTCCGACCCCGTGGCCGCGCTCTACCCCGACGAGTTCGACGACATCGCCGCAATGCAGCACGGATTCCGCAGCGGCGACTACTACCAGCTCACCTTCCTCCCCGCAGGCTCGGGCACCGTGGGATTCCTGCTGAACTTCCGCCACGCCCTGCCCTACACGGGGCTGGGCCACTTCGCGCTCTACGGCGCCTCCGACGTGACGCTCGTCTACCAGGAGAAGCCCGGCGCACGCTGGGTGCACGTGCCCGGCAGGCCGAACTTCATCGACCGCAAGACCTTCCCCTGGATGGAAGGCTTCATCACCTGCGCATCGACCCCGGTGGAAGTGGGCGACGAGCATTGGCTCTACTTCAGCAGCCGCACCTTCAGCCACGGGTTTGCCCACGATCCCGGTTGGCAGGCCCAGGAGCGCTGGCTGCAGCACATAGACAAGTACGACACCTCGGGCATCGGGGTCGCCCGCTGGCCGAAGTGGCGGATGTTCGGGTTCGAGTCCGACCCCGACGCGGCCTTCACCATGCATCTCGGCGAGATCAAACACCCCTGCGAGCTGTACCTAAACTGCAAGACCAGGCCGGGCGGCCGCATCCGCGTGGGTGTTGCCGATGCACCCGTTGCCACCATCTGGGAGCAGGACTGGTGGCGCATCAAGCCCATCCCGGGCCGCGCCATCGATGATTGCATCCCGCTCACCGGCGACAGCCTCGCCCAGAAGGTAGCGTGGAAAGGCGGCAGCGTGATCATGCCCAGCAACGGCCGCCACGTGGTCGTGCGGATCGAGCTCGACGTGGCGGGCGTGTATGCATACGAGCTTCGCCCGGTGTAGATACGTGCAGGCGGCATGTTTCCACTTTACCACCGGGCCGTCCATGTCCCCCGTCGCCACGACGATGCGGGCAGGAGAATCCGATGGCCGATCCCCGCAATATCACCAGCGGCTGGGAAATCCCCCGCGAGACCTACAGCGACCAGCCGTACATCGTGAAAACCGGTGACGGCGCGTGGCTGTGCGTGCTGACGACCGGCTGCGGCGTGGAAGGCGAGCACGGCCAGCACGTCATTGCCACACGCAGCGCCGACCTCGGCCGAACGTGGTCCCCGCCGGTGGACGTCGAGCCTGCCGACGGCCCGGAAGCATCCTACGCCGTCTTGCTCGCGGTGCCAAGTGGGCGCGTCTACTGCTTCTACAACCACAACAGCGACGACCTCCGCGAGATCATCGCCGACGCCCCACCGTTCGCCGGAGGGAAGTGCCGCCGCGTGGATTCCCAGGGTTATTACGTCTTCAAGTACAGCGACGATCGCGGACGCACGTGGTCGCCGCGGCGATACCCGATCCCCGTTCGCGAAATGGAGATCGACCGGCAGAACCCCTACGGCGGCCGCGTGCGATACTTCTGGAACGTGGGCAAGCCATTCGTCCACGGCGGCGCCGCGTACGTATCGCTCCACAAGGTCGGGGGCATCGGCCGCGGCTTCTTCACGCGCTCCGAGGGCGTGTTGCTGCGGAGCGCGAACATCCTCACCGAGCGCGATCCTGACAGGATTGCGTGGGAAACGCTGCCCGACGGCGACGCCGGCCTCCGCACTCCGCCCGGCGGCGGGCCCGTTGCCGAGGAACAGAGCTACTGCGTCCTCAGCGACGGCTCGTTCTACTCCGTCTACCGCACGATCGACGGCCATTCGGCCTGCTCGTACAGCCGCGACGGCGGCCGCACGTGGTCGGTGCGGCAGTACCAGCGCTATGCCGACGGTCGACCGATGAAGCATCCGCGCGCCGCCAACTTTGCCTGGCGGTGCTCGAACGGCAGATACCTCTACTGGTTTCACAACCACGGCGGCCGGTTCATCCGCGAGAATCCAGCCATCGCCTACGAAGACCGCAACCCCGTGTGGCTGTGCGGCGGTGTGGAGGCCGATTCACCCGGCGGCCGCATCATCCTCTGGAGCCAGCCGGAGATAGTGCTGTACGACGACGATCCGTTCATCCGCATCAGCTATCCGGACCTTGTCGAGGAGAACGGCCGCTACTTTCTGACGGAGACGCAGAAGAACAAGGCTCGCGTGCACGAGATCGACGCGGCGCTGCTGGATGGATTGTGGGGGCAGGGCGAGCGGGCGGAAGTGGTGCGCGACGGCGTGCTGCTGAGCCTGCCGGACGGCGGCCCGATGCCCGCCATGACGACAATGCCGCGGCTCCCTGAATTCTGTGCGCGCGACCATCATCGCGCCGATCAGGGCATTATGCATCTTCGCAGCGGCCTCGCCATCGACGCATGGGTCCGGCTCGACTCGCTGCACGCCGGGCAGGCGATCATCGATAGCCGCACGCCCGACGGCCGAGGCCTGTGCCTCCAGACCGCCCCGCACGGCACCATCGAGATCATCCTCAATGACGGCCGAACCGAGAATCGCTGGACCTGCGATCCAGGCATGCTGACGCCGGGCGGCCTGCACCACGTTGCTGCAATCGTCGACGCCGGCCCCCGGGTCATCACGTTCATCGTGGACGGCAGGCTGTGCGACGGCGGCGACTGGCGGCAGTTCGGCTGGGGGCGGTTCAGCCCCGATCTGCGGGACGCCAACGGCAGCCCCACGCTGCGCATCGGGCCCGGGCTTGCGGGCACCGTGCAGTCGCTCCGAATCTACGGGCGGGCGCTGCGCGCGTCCGAGGCGATAGCCAATTTCCGGGCAGGATAGAAACGCCGGGGTCACGACGCCCGATGCCCGGGCCGTGCCGCCGACGCGATCCTACACCACCCGCTCCGCCACGTCGACGATCGCGTGGGCGTACATCGGCCGCTGCCGGTCCAGGTTCGGAATCCCGTGGAAGAACGCGGGCACCTCGCCCATCGGCGTGATGATCATGCCGTGGCCGAGATGTGCGAACTTCCGGCCGTCCCACCCGCACTGGTTGACGGCGGCCATCGCCCTGCCATACTTGATGGCATCGAGAATCCCGCGTCCGGGGAAGAACACCATCTCGAGCACCTTCATGTATTTCTCGCGGCCTTCGTCCGTGCGGAGGTCGGCGGTTGTCACGCGTTCTTCCTTCTTGCCGCCTGCCCCGGCGGGCAGCAGCATCAGCTCCACGCCGTCCCTGCTGAAGATGGATGCGAGATCCTTGATGCCGGAGTCGGCGCAGATCGCGATCGCGCACTTCACGCCGCGCACCTCGAAGTAGTTGAACTGCACCTGCACGGGCTGGCCGCGGATCGCGGGGTCTTTCTCGTTGCCTTCCGGCACCAGCTCGAACGGCTCCTCCAGCGGCTGTTCGACCCTGGTGACGCGGTGCTTGCGCTGCACGACGAACGAGCCGTCGGGGAAAACCGCGTAGTGCGCCAGGTGCCGCTTGCCGTTGGCGGCCTCGACGAATCCGGCGCACACAACCACCTTGTGTGTTCCCGCCAGGCCGGCAAGTTCGCGGTAGATCGGCCCGTTTCCTGCCGTCTCGGCCGTAGCCACAACGTCCTCATAGCCGCCGTAGCCCGACGCACTCAGTTCCGGCGTGAGGAGGACGTCGGCCCCGTCCTTCCCGGCCTTCGCCGCGAAGTCCGAAATCTGCCTGAGGTTGCCCGCCACGTTGCCCGGCTTGCTGGTCGTCGACCCGATCGCGATGTGAATGTACTTCGACATGATTCACCATTTCATCTCGGGGGCCTTGGTAACACGAACGCCATTGCGGTTTCAGTGTAGTGATTGGCTGCGAGATTGTCAAGGTGGGAATGCGTTCAGCGAGCGCGGCCGCCAGGCGTGCGGCGCACGAGAACTGCCGGCGAACTCGGCAGTGCACCCGGCGGCTTACCGGGACAGCGCCGCCAGTTGGACATCGGCATCCAGCAGCGATGGTGTTTTCGCCGACTGACGGATTTCCAGCGACCGCACCGTGGGCGACTGCGCCGCCCGGACCCGCCGGAGGAAATCGACGAGCTGCTTGATCGACACGCCTTCGAACCTGATCTCGACGCTCGATTCACTGAAGGTACCCGCCGGCCGTGTTGTGCGCGGCTTCATCGATGTGATGTTCCTCGCGAGCAGGCAGTCCGACGCGATCTGCTCCATCCGCGACAGCATACCGGGGCCGTCGGGTTGGCAGGCCGAGCGGTTCAGTTCGTTGAGCTGCTCCTGCAGGGTGCGATATTCATCGCTGAGGGCGCGGAGTTTTTCCACCGTGCGGGATTTCCCGGGTATCACGCGCTCGAGTGTCTCGATGCGGTCCAGCGCCGGCCGAACAGCAAGCTGGTGGAACGCGAACAGCACCACAAGCAGCGCTGCTCCGATTGCGGCGTATCGTTCTCGTCTGGTGAATCTCATCGCCTGGTCATCCTGGTGCAACAGTGAGTGCGAGCGTGAACCGTACGCCTCCGGTGGATCGGTCGGCCTCAACATCATGAATCGCCACGGACTCGAATTCGTTGCTCGTCTGCAGGCGAGCTTTCAACTCGTCCACCGCGCTGAACGATCCGACCGTTCCGGCCATGCGCACGGTGCGGCCGCAGACGGACATCTCGGAAATCCGCATGCCGGCGGCGTCGGGCACGCTGGCGCTGATCCGGTGGAGCACATCCAGCGGCGAGACACCGTCCGCCCCCGCGCCCGTGATTGCGGCCAGCTCGCGGTGCTGCTTGCGCAGGGCCGCCGCACGCTCCTCCAGTTGCGGCAGTTCGTTCACCGGCTTCTCGCCCGGCAGCGTTTCTTCGAATACCAGCCGCGTTTCGTGCTTCAGCCGATCGTACTCGTGCTCCATGCGGCCGAGCCGGAGGAAAATGCCCGCACACCATACGGCGGCAACGGCGCCCGCGATCACGCCAGCCGCGATGGCGTGGTACCGGACCCCCGCCGGGCGCGCCTCGCCGGCTTTGTCGGCGGCCAGGAAGTTCATGCCGTGCTCGGCCGCCCCAAGCGCGCGAGCCGCAAGCCCGACAGCCACGGCGTATTGCGGATCTCGCTCGACGCCGGTCGGCCAAGCGATTTCGGTACGATAGTCCGCGACGGCCACGTCCCGTCGCAGCTCGGCGGCCAGCCGCGCGGCCAGCCCGTCGTTCCCGCTGACGGCGATGGACGATTCGTTCGTCATCGCCCGGCGGAACGCCGTGTGCCACGTGAGGTTGATCTCGCGCGCAAGCTCCGCCGCGGGATCGCCCTCCGCCGGCAAATGGACCGCCCGCGCGTTGATCAGCCTGCCTGCCTGCGTCGCCGCGATGGTGGCGGTCGAGCCGTCAACGTGAACCAGCATCCTCGGCGAGTCATCATCCGGCGATAGGTCCGCCATTGACGCGAGCAGCGCGCACGGAACCGCGTCCACGAGCTGGCAGGGAAGGCCGGCATCGGCCATCATCTTCAGGCGGCCGTGGAGGTCGGCCCTGCTGATGGCCCCGGCGAGCACGTCGCCTTCGCCGGGGATTGGGCTGCACAGGTCGACGACAAGCTCGTCGAACGGTATCGGCACGTCGTCTTCGATCTGGAACCGGATGGCCTGCCGTGCCTGCTGCGGCGCTCGGACGTCGGTATGAACCGCCCGGAAGCACACAGCCCCGTGCGGCATAGCGACGGCGATCCGGGCGCGGCGGCTGAACCCGTGCCGGACAACAAGTTCGCGCAACACACGCACAGCGGCATCGGGCGCGGGCGCGTCGGCCGTGTGTACGTGTTCAATTACCATCCCGCGTCGCGTGCGGGCCGCCTGCACCGCGCGAACACAGTCCGCCCCGATGTCGATTCCGATCGATCTGCTGTTCATGCTCTCCTCGTCACGGCTCCTCGCGCAGGAGCACGGTCATCGATCCGGTCTTGCCGTTCTTCGTCGCGATAACGGCGATCCGCCGCTCGAACTCCCCGACCCGACCGACCGATTCAATCCGATAGAAGCCGGCGGCGGGCCTGACCGTGATCAGGCTGCCGATTGCGTTCAGCACCGCCATCGACATGCCGGGCACGCCCGCGAGTTCCCCCACCGATGCGTACGGGCGATGGTCCACAATCGACTGGGCAAGCCCGGGGTCGATCAGTTCCGACAGGCTTTCGACGACCAGCCGCGGCGCGTGATTGATGTCGGTCTTGCCATCACCGTATACCGTCACGAGCCGGCTGAGCCCGGGGACCGCCTGGTCGTCATCGGATGCTCGGGGCGGGCTGTCGAATATCTCCGCCGTAATTCCCCTCACCAGGAGCAGCTCGCGGACGGAGTCGAGCGGCCGGTTCCTGCACCGCCGCGGGTGCGGCAGCCCCTGGTAGTATTCGTCCTCGGCCCCCTCGTTTTCGCGCTCGACGGATGGCAGGTGCGTCACATCGCCGTCGCGGTCGGTCCAGTCGACGATCGCCGGCACGATGCCATAGCCGATTGGCGAGTTGCGCGAATGCCGCCGGTTGAGCAGGTCGACGAGCCGCAGCAGGCACTCGATGCGGCGGCGGTCGAGCTGGCCCTCCGGCATTCGCAGGCCGTTCGCGTTCAGCTTGCCGTTTTCGAGCGTCACGACGACAGTGCAATCGCCGGCGTCGGCAATCCGCAGGTGCAACGGGGCGTCGGGAATCGTCGGCCCAGCCTCCACCTCGCCGTCGCGGATGGCCGCCAACGCGGCGTTGACGCCCGCCTCCGCGCACCATAGTGCCTGCGTCGACTGGAGGCGGTAGTCGCTGACGTGCAGGTTCATGCGCGACTCGTAGTTGAACTCGAGCAGCATTCCCGCCAGCAGCACGACCAGCAGCAGAACCGTGACCAGCACGAATCCGCGGCGGTCATTCAGGTGCGCGTTCTTGATCATCGGTGGTGCCTTCCGCTGCGGGTGCAGCCGGCGTCATCACGGCACGCACGGCCTTGGCTGCCGTCTCGCACGTCACCCGAACAGCAGCCGAAAACGACTGACCCGTGTCGTCGGTTGCCGCGAAACGGATCGCAGCCGGAATCGACTTGGTGCCGCCCCAATCCCACTGCCGGTGCCAGGCGGAGCCGTCGAAGCAGTCGAAAACGAGCGAACGGATGCCGCGCGCGAGCACCTGCGTGTCTTCCGCGCCGGCGTTCCGCAGGCTTCTGACAAGCTCGCCGTGCGCCGGATCGAGATGGTACGTCACCTGGCTGATGCCGGCGTCGGGCAAACCCGCGCCTGATCTCGCAGTAGCCGTTGCGAACGACAGCGTCGCGCCGCCGGCGGAAAACACTACTTGGTCGTCGGGTTCGCTCGCGGCCGTCGACGGCGGAATACACGTGCCGCGGAGGTCACGGGTGATTGTTCGCAGCAGTTTGCATGCCGCATCGTCGGCCTTGGCCTTCGCCCGGCAGATCGAAACGGACTTCAGGGACGCCGCATACGAGCCGTAGGCGATCCCGATCACAATCACGGCGATGCTGAGCGTCACCAGGATCTCGAGCAGCGTGAATGCGTTCGTGCGGCGGGCGATTCGCATCATTGCCTCCCGTCGAACGCCAGGGTCACCAGCCGCACGTCGCGCCGGCTCCGGCCTTCGTTCCATTCCACGATCACCGTGATGCGGCGGCAGCCGTCCAGCCGGATGTCGGGCGTCGCCTCTGGCTGGTCATCGGCAACCGCAACCTGCCACTCGAGGGGTGGATCGTCATCCGTTCGACCGTGGGTGGTTCCGGGCTGCGGGCAGCCCGCGGCGAGCGTCTCGACCAGCTTCGATTCGGCTAGCGTCGTCGCGCGCGACAACAGCCGCGAATGATCCGTCGTGATGATGCTGATGACCTGCAGGCGCAGCAGCCCGAGCATCCCGATGCCCACCACGGCGACCGCGATCATCACCTCCACCAGCGTGAATCCGCGCTTGTCCACGTGCCGCTACTCCTGGTCAAGGTTCCAGTTCTCGATGTCGGCGGCGTCGCCTGCCCCGCCTTCCTCGCCGTCCCTGCCGTACGACTTGAGGTCGTAGTCGCCGTGCGCGCCGGGGCAGATGTAGCAGTAGGGCCGGCCCCATGGATCGGCGGGCACCTTGCCGCCTTCCAGGTAGCCGCCGGTCTTCCAGCCGCGGGCGTCTGGATCGGCCACCAGCGCCCCCAGCCCCTCCGACGTCGTCGGGAAGCGGCCGGTATCTGTCTTGAACAATGCGAGGGCCGACTGCAGGCTCGCGATCTGCACCTTCGCCTTCATTCGCCGCGCCTGCTCCGGCCGGTCCATGATCTTCGGCACGATCAGCGTTGCCAGGATCCCCAGGATCACGATCACCACCATCAGCTCGATCAGCGTGAATCCGGCCCCCGGGCCGTTTCCGCACGATCTGTTTTGCACGATGCGCCTCCTAACGAATCGCCTGGTTTATCTCGAAAATGGGCAGCAGGATCGCCAGCACGATGAAGCCCACAATGCCGCCCATGATCGGGATCATCAGCGGCTCGATCACGGACGCGAGTGCGGCCACCGACGCTTCCACGTCGGCGTCGTAGGCGTCCGCCACGTTCAGCAGGGCGTCTTCCACGGTGCCGGAGCTTTCACCGACGGCGACCATGTGGTAGACGACTGGCGGGAACACACCAGAACGCCGCAACGGCTCGGCCAGCCCGCCGCCGTGCCGCACTGCTTCCCGCACGCCATCGAGCGCGCTTGCGAGCGCGGCGTTCCCAGCCACGCGCTTTGCGATGTCAAGCGCGTCGAGCACCGGTGCGCCGCTGGCCAGCAGCACGCCGAGCGTCCGCGCGAACCGAGCAACCGATACCCGCACGACGATCCCACCGAACAGCGGCAGCCGCAGCTTCGTGCGGTCCCACAACAGCCGGCCCGCCGCGGTTGCGAACCATGCCCGCAGGCCGAAAAACGCCGCGATCCCGATCACCGCCAGCAGCCACAACCAACTCGCGAGGAAGCCGCTGACGGCGATCAGCGCGCGAGTCGGCAGGGGCAGCGTGCGGTTCATTTCCAGAAACAGCTTGCTGATGCCCGGCACCACGAACGACAGCAGGAAGACGATCACGCCGCCGCCGATGACCGCGAGGAACAGCGGATAGGCCAGTGCCGCGCGGAGCTTGTTTGCCAGGAGAACGCGTTTCTCGAGCACGTCGGCCAGCCGCAGCAGCACCGCCTCCAACGCCCCGGATGCCTCGCCGGCTGCCACCAGGTTCACGTACAGGTCGGAAAACGCCCGCGGATGCTCCCGGAGCGCGACCGCGAGCGTTGCACCCTGGCCGACCCTGTCGTGCACGCGGCCGAACACCACACCGAGCGGGCGGTGTCCGAGCTGCTCGTGCAGCGCCGCCAGTGCCGGCACAAGCGCCATTCCGCCGCGCAGCAGCGTGGCGAGCTGCCGTGTGGCCGCGGCAACCTCACGCGCGTTCAGCCGCCGCGGTGCCATTTCGGCGTAAGCCGGTCGCACCGCCGTTCCCACCTCGCGCGAACTTTGGTCGTCGGAAACGTGCAGCACGCGCGCACCGGCCGCACGGAGCTTGCGCCGGGCATCGGCGGCCGATTCGGCATCGATTACCGATCGCTGCTGCCGGCCGGCGTCGGTCACCATAGTGTATTCGTAAACAGGCACCACCTATCTCCCCACGGGCACGGCGTCTGCTGACTTATCAGGGCAAACGCCGCCCGCCCCTACATAACGGTGTCTGCTGACTTATGAGGGCGGATGCCGTCCGCCCCTACATAACGGCGTCTGCTGACTTATCAGGGCAAACGCCGCCCGCCCCTACATAACGGCGTCTGCTGACTTATGAGGGCGGATGCCGTCCGCCCCTACATGCGGACGCCATCCGCCCCTACATAACGGTGTCGTCCTGCGTAACCCGCAGCACTTCCTCCACGGTGGTCAGGCCCTCGAGGGCCTTGCGGAG
>DATKYA010000239.1:0-5381 GCA_035528775.1 Planctomycetota bacterium
AGGGAGTCGTTTCCCGCCAGACGGCGCACCAGAGGCAAGGCCAAGGTCGTCGTGGGCAAATCTCGTCCGGAGTAGCCCATGCACACCATCGAGCCGTCTGCCCGTGACCTGCGACCACACGAGCGTTTGCAGGAGCTCGCCTCCGTCGATGATTTCATTACGGCAGGCAGGGTAAACTGGCCCGACTTCGAGGAACGCCTCGAGGAGCTGAACCACAAGTACACGCACGGCAGCCGCACCGGCGACATCGTGATCATCATGAACGGCAAACAGGGCTACCTTGGCGTCACCGAGGCAGACCAGCTCAACGGCTGGCACGGCGGCCCCACGAGGGCCGAGAGCAACGTTCCGCTGATGTTCAGCATGCCCGGCCCGGACATTCTACCCGAAACGCGGGTCAAGCTAGACGCGGCTTATTACGAGATCGCGAAAAGAGCCAATTCCAGTTACTACAGGAACTGGCAGATGGGCGAGATGCTGCTGAAGATGCTCACGCAATTCCGCCAGAAGAGCCAGTAGAAAGGGGCATCCCATGAGTCTCAAGCACAGCCTCCTCGTCGTCCTCATAGCCTGCTGCTTCGGCACGCTCTGCCATGCACGCGAAATCGTCTTCATTGAGCGCTCTTTGACGCCGGAGGAAGCAAAGTACTTCACCGAGTTCTCTTTCGAAAAGGATGCCCCTTACAACGATGTCGACGAGTTCAAACGGGCATACGAGCACACGCTGAACTCGCCTGGCCCTTACCTTCTCAGGTTGGCTCTCATCGTGGATGATGCTACTGGCAAGCCGCTTCGTACCAAACACATACACCGGGAACTGAAGCGGGCAGCTCTCATATACGACGGGGATCTTCCCACGGAAGAACTCGACCGGTATGAGACTACATGGACGGAAGGCCCCCCGCTGACAGAAGACATGACTGTGGAACAGATGCGCGCCAAATATGGTGCAGAATACTGGCAGCGGGAATGGGGAGTACAGAAGGTTGAGCTCTTCTTTCGAGGCGCTATTAAGGGCCAGTACGACAAGGACCCTCATCTGCTCGTAACGCGCCTTGACCCTTACCGTCTCAAGCTCACTGATGGGGAGAAGAAGGAGTTGGAGGAGTGGAAGGAGGAAACGAAGAAGAGGCTGTCGTTGGGAAAGGATCGAGAAGGATATAAGTGTCTTCCGTATGATCCATTCAGGGACACGGAATGGAGGTTTGCTCCGCCACTTGATAATTACCCTCGGAAAGACTACCCTCGGAGGTGCGGTGTCATAGAGGAGAAATTCTCTACACCATGGAAGGTGGACATAATTGCCGAATTCTATGACTGGTCGCCGCTGCAGGAAGTCCCTGAGCATGAATTCGGCAGATGGATAATAGGAGCTGATACGGGCTGGGGCGTGCAGGAGTTCGAGGTCAGGAAGTGGGCGCCGGGCTATGTGCTGGCTGTCGAGGAGATACTGAGCAATAAGTACATCGGCACGCGGTACGATTCATGGGTCCTCTATGTCTCCTCCAACTATGTTGTCTCGATAAGCTGCAGGGGCGGCAAGATCAGGGCAAAGGACCTCGCCAAAATGTATGCCAAGGAGCTTCCCAGCACGCTACCGAGAAATTTCAAGATGGACAAGACGAAATGGTACCGCGATGAGGGCGACATGACGATGGCCAGCATGAGAATAAGGGTTGAGACGGAGGATCTGCGCTGCCGCAATCAGTTTCCATCATGGTACTGCCATTTTCTCGACAGGTTTCGGCCACCGGGCTTCGAGAGGCCGGATCGATACGGGGACTTGGACCGCGTGATCGTGGAAAAGAGGCGCCAGCTCTACGACCGGCTTTCCGCTTGGTGGCAGACCAACCGTGAGAAGATCATCTACGACAATAAGGCAGGAAGACTGACCATTCCTGCTGACGCGGATATCCCCTGATTGTAGCCGTGCATGCCGCTTGAAGAAGACACCCACATCATCCGCGTGGAGACCAGCGAGAATGCCGCCGGCAACACCGGCTTCGACGAGGTCGCCGATGATCTGCGCGATGTTGCCGTCGCTGTGGTACCAGATCTGGCAGGCGGGGTTGATTTCCTTGATCTCTGCCCAGATGCGTTTCCACTTGGCGTGGAACATCTTGCGCCAGATGGCGGGTGAAAACATCAGCGAGTTCTGGTTGGCCACGTCGTCGCCGCAGGAGATCCAATCGACGCCCGCGCGTGCGAATGCGACGGCGGCGATCATGTTCTGGCGGGCGATGCGCTCGAGGAGGCAGTCGGCCCACGCCGGCCGCTCGATGATGTCCATCAGGAATTGCTCGTAGCCGCGAATCTGCCAGGCGCTTTCGTACATGTGGCCGACCCATCCCTGTGCGGGAATGCCCTGTGCGTGGGCCTTCTGCACTTCCTGCTCGATCCACGAGGCGTCCCACTCGGTCATGTCGTGCATGGGGTAGGCTTCGATGTCGGCGAGGCGCGCCGCGTTGCGCAGCGGCGAGATGTAGTGGGAGAAGTGGTACATGCTGCCGGGGACGAGTGCGAGGCCGCCGGCGAACGTGGTGCCGGGGGGAAGGTCGACGCCCTCCCAGTATTTGGTGTAGTCGAGCGCGGGGAGATCGGCGGGCGGCCGCATGCCGAACCACGCGCACTTGTGGAAACCGTAGTGCGTGGCGATGTCGTTGCCTTCGCCAACGTGCTGCTTCAGGCGGCGCTCGAGGTCGGGAGTGAAGCCGGCGCGATACATGATGCGGCCGGGACGGCGGTGTTCGACGGTGGCACGGAAGTTTTCGAGTTCGGTGATCATGCGGCAAGTTCCTGGAGTTGCGGCTCTAATGGACGGAATGGACAAAATGGACAGAATGGACTTGATGGACATACATTGTGATGATCTCCCCGGGGCTCATTCCACGAGAACCAGCCCGAAGTAGTGCTGCTCGTCGTCGTGGGTGCGGACGACGTTGATGGTGAATCCGTGCTTGCGGACGGTGGCGTAGACGTCGATGCCGACGGCTTCCATGGACGGGCGTGCGGTGTCGGGATGGCGGCAGCCTTCGTCGAGGGCGCAGTCCTTGCAGAGGTGGCACGGGCCGGCGCCAAGTCCGAACGCCCTGTAGAACCCGGCGAGGAAGACCTCGCGCTCGAGTTCGACGGCGATCCGCTTGGCCTCGCCGCCGGGCGATTCAAACAGGATCGCGTGCCGGTACTGGTCGAGCATCGCGCGGGTCTCGGCCGGCGTGGGCGTGTGGGGCGGACAGACGAGGCTGGAGCCGTAGCCGCCGCAGCCGTAGCGGCACTTCCACCGCACCCAATGGCCGGTTTCAACGCTGCGGGCGGGGATCAGCTTCGCGGAGAGTGCGCCGAGTTCGGTGGCACGGGTCACGAATTTTCGGATCGGCACCGTGAAGGTGCGTTTGGGTGTTTCGCGTTTTGCCATGGTTCGTTTTCCTCTGAAAGGGGCATCAGGCCGAGTAGAGACGTGCCGGTGGCACGTCTCAGACTTGCCGTAAAGGGCGGGCGATTCCCGGCGACCGCGGCGGTCGCACGAAGACTCGGGAAGCCCGCCCCTACGTTGCCCCTACGATGCATGGAACCCGCCCCTACGGCTCACTTCTTCATCTTGATCTTCTGCTGCACGCGCTGGCCGGTGGTCTCGTCTTCGGCGGTGACGGTCCACCTGCCGGGCGGATCGTTCAGTGCGGTGATGAACCGAAGGACGGCGCGGTCGCGGAGGGGGAATTCGCGGCGCAGCGCCCGCAGCTCGGCGTCGTTGGGGCCGGCCACCGTCACGCGGATCGAGTGCGTGCCCGGCGTGTTCTTCGATACGGTGACAGTGAACGCGTGGCCGAGTTCTTCCGAGCCGGAATCGATGGACAGCCCAAGCTCGCCGGCTCGATACGGCAGCAGCGAGAACACCTTGGCTTCGCCCGGCTGCAGGCAGACGGGGATGAACGTGCCGCGGTTGTCCTGCTCGAGCTTCACTTCCTGCTCGGCGTAGACGTCGAAGGCCTGCACCGGCTTCTCGGTCAGATACGCTTTCATCGCGAGTGCGGGCGGCGAGATCAGCAGCACGTTGCGGACGCGGACGGGCGAGCCTTGCCCGGTGAGCCGCAGCACGTGCTTGCCCTTCTCGAGGTCGAACCACCGCCCGCTCTGCCACAGCCAGCGGTCGAAGATCGGAGTGTTGCCGAACAGCAGCCGCTCGTCGCCCGAGGCGTTGTCGGGCGGGTCGTTCTTGCCGTCGATGGAGATGGCGAGTGCGTTCTGCTGGCCCTGCTCGGCGGGCCGATCGAACCACGCATCGAGCCACAGTTGGTAACGGCCGGTCGCGGGAATCTTGATCTCGGTTTCGGCCCAGGAGCCGGCGCCCGGGAGAATGATGAGATCGTCCCCGCGGATCACGTTGTTGCGCTGGCGAAGCTCGGCGGCCTTGACCTGCACCTTCTCGCGTGCATTGTTGAATGTCTGGCGGTCGAGCGCCAGGCTGTGCTCCTGGCGGTAATCGCTGCACACGAGCAGGTAGCGGACCGAGCCGTCCTTCGTAGCGAGCATGGTGGCGTTGACGTTCGGGAGGCCGCGCCCGCCGGGATCGAGCAGCGTGAACGGCCGCGACGCCCTGCCCCACTCGAGGATGCGGTTCAGCAGCAGGCGGAGTTCTTCCCAGGATTCGTCGCGCCAGACGAACCGGTTCTGCCCGGCGTAGGCGGGGCCGCACTGCGTGCCGAAGTTGACGTGCACGGCTCGGCCTTCGCCGTACTTGTGGAAGGTGAGCGCAGGCACGCCGGTGCCTTCGTATTCGGCAAGAATGCCGAGGTCGTCGGCAGGCTCGGTGATGGCGCCCTGCACGCTGGCGTTGGGCCAGACTGCTATCCGCGTGTCGACCGGGAGGCCGGTCTGCCCCTTGATCACGATGTGATCGCCGAGCTTGTCCGGGGGCTGCGGGGCGAACTTGAACCCTGTGACATCGTTCAGGCCGAGTGCGGGGGCGGAGTCGAACCGCTTGCCGCGGTCGTCGGTCGTGGCGAAGCCCGGGAAGGTGACGAGGAATCCGCCGCCGGCCACGTAGTCGCGCAGCAGCCGGGCCGTTTCGGGGGTGACCGCGGAGGCGCCGGTCGCGAGCACGACCTTGTATTTCTTCAGGTCGGCTGACGGGCCGGTGACGAGATTCGGCAGATAGCCGGAATGGAAGACGTGACCGAACAGTCCGAATTCGGCGGCCGCACCGCGTTGGCTCTCGTAGTAGGTCACGCTGTCGGACACCACGGTCCAGGAATCGAGCAGGACGCGCTGCTTACGGGATATCTGCTCGATCAGCCCCTTGATGTCGAGCGACGCGGGCGAGTGCTTGCACGACGGCTGGTAGATGTTGAACGTGCCGTCCCACGACGGATAGCGCGTACGCT
>DATKYA010000240.1:0-2965 GCA_035528775.1 Planctomycetota bacterium
CGCGGTGGTGCTTGCTGCCGTGCAGCAGCTCGAGCTGCACCTGAAGCTGAAGCTGCGCGAGCAGCAGAACTGGCTGGCGGTGATCGACGATTCGGCGTCGATGGCCACGCGGGACGAGAACGGGAAATCGCGGTTCGATGCCGCCCGCGCCGATCTCGAGCGAATCCGCACGTCGGCCGGCGGCGACGTGAAGCTCGACGTGAAAATGCTCAGCGGCTCGCCGCTCGGCGAGCAGCCCGGCAAGGGCCCGACCTTCGTGCAGAAGGGTATCGCACGGGCCGCACTGGCGGAGTCCGGCATCAATCGCGTGGTCTTCCTCACCGATGGCCGCGACACCGAAGACCGCGACCTGACGCAGCTCGGCAAGGACATCAAGGCGCGAGGCGTCGATCTTGCCGTCAAGGTCTACGGGGCCAGCGTGCACCCCGCCGATTCCAGCATCTTCGCGGAGCCTGAGCGGCCTGTCATCCGGCTGGGCGAGGAGCTGGTGGTCCACGGATCCGTGCTCGACGGTTCCGATGCGAAGGCGGCCGCCCAGGCCGTGCCCGTCACCCTGGAGGAAAACGGCAAGGCCGTCGCTCAGGTCACCGTGCCCGGCGGCAAGCCCGGCGAGAGCAGGCAGTTCATCGTCACGTGGAAGCCGCCGAAGGCCGGGCGATACGTCTACACCGTCGAGCTGCCCAACGGCGGCCAGACGGCCGATGCCCTCCCGATGAACAACGCCTACAACTTCAAGGTGCAGGTGGTGCAGGAAAAGATCAAGGTGCTGCTGCTCGAGGGCTATCCGCGTTACGAGTTCAAGCTGGTGAAGGCGGCGCTGGAGGTCGACCCGCTTGTGCACCTGGTGTCGGCCTGCCATGTCCCGGGCGGCGGCGTCTACGCGCAGGGCAAGCCGCTGCACCTGAACCCGCAGGAAGGGATCATCACGTCGCAGGCCGAGCTGTTCAAGTACGATGTCGTCATCCTGCGCGATCTGTCGCGGCAATACTTTCGTGCGGGGGGCGACATTTCGGAGAGCCGGCTGCGCAACATCGTGGAATTCGTGGTCAAACGCGGCGGCGGCCTGATGGTCACCGGCGGGCAGGACGTCTACCGGGCCGGCGGCTACGAAGACAGCTCGCTCGCCGAAATCCTCCCGTTCGACCTCGGCGATCATTTCAGCAAGGAAGCGCAGTTCGAGGGGAAGTTCTTCGCATCGATCCCGAAGGCGGCATTCAGCCACCCGATCATGCGGCTGTTTGCCGACCCCGCGAAAAACAAGGAGCGGTGGGAAAGCCTCCGCGAGTTCGACGGCAGCAACAACGTCGGCCGGTTCAAGCCGCTCGCCACCCCGCTGATCACGCGGTTCGTGAAGATCAAGGCGACCAGCGGCGACATGATCGAGCGCGAAGTGCCCACCATGGCCTACCAGGCCGTGGGCGAGGGCAAGGTGGTGGCGACCGCGGTCGATACCATGTGGCGGTGGCAGCTCCAGCCGGATTTCGACGATCCGCCGCTGCAGGCGCTGCTGGCCAACATCGTGCGCTACATCGCGCCGCCCCCGCTGAGCAAGGCGGGCGGAGTCAACGTCGCCCTCGCCGACGCCTCGCCCCAGGTCGGCCAGGAAGTGGTGCTGTCCACCATGCTCAAGGACAAGAATTTCGACCCGATCCGCAACGCCGATCTCGTGGTGACGGTGACGCGGCCGGACGCGACGACGCAGCATATCTATCCGCGCGACCTGCCGGAGCAGCCCGGCTACTACGAGTACGAGGTCGAGGCCAGCATGCCCGGCGAGTTCGCGGTGACCGCCTCCTACGGGAAGGAAGACTACGAGACGAGTTTCATGGTGGAGGCGTCGGGCAGCGAGTTCGCCGACCTGTCGAGCGACAAGGACGCGATGCAGGCGCTCGTGAAGTCCGCCGGCGGCACGATGATCGGCTCGACCGACGACTGGCTGCATTCGGTCAGCACGCGGTCGTCTACCCGCGAGGCCGTGCGCGACTTGCAGGCATGGAACAGCCCGATGGCCCTGCTGCTGTTCCTGGCCCTCGTCTGCATCGATTGTTTCATCCGGAAGCGGCAGGGTTTGGTGTAGGGGGGAACCTCGTGTTCGCCCTCGTGGGATTGCCGGGAATCGTCGACGTGTCAATGCGTTCATGGGGATTCGTACGAGGGCGAACACGATGGTTCGCCCCTACGGGGAATCGAAGGTGTATGAGGATTCGTACGAGGGCGAACACGATGGTTCGCCCCTACGGGGAATCGAAGGTGTATGAGGATTCGTACGAGGGCGAACACGATGGTTCGCCCCTACGACGGAGATGGCGGAATGTCTGCCAAATCGACATTCATCGCGCGGTTCGAGAAGTTCTCCGGCGCCCGGCGCGGCCTGCTGAACGCGTCGCTGCGGTACCGCCTCGGCACCTTCGCCCTCGCGTGCGGAATCTTCTCGCTGATCTTCCTCGCCGGCTGGATTCCGAGCGACTTCGTAAACGCCGCGCTGTTCGTGATAATCGCCGCGGCGCTCGTGTTCATGCTCGTGCGCTACATCCGCCGCCGCGAGCGCTTCCGCAGCCACCTCCACGAAGCCTTCCTGATCGAGGACCTCGCCGGCGGGCTGAACAGCAGGCTCATCTCCGCGTTCGATTTCGCCGGGCAGGAGCAGCCGGCGCCCCTGATGCAAGTGGTGATCGACCAGGCCCAGGACGACCTCAAGGCCGATTTCGAGTCGCGGCTGGACCGCACGCTCCACAACCGCTACCGCAAGCATTTCGCGGGGCTGCTGGTGATTTTCCTCGCGCTCGGATTCACGCCGTGGTTCGGATTCGGCAAGCTCGCCGGGAACTTCGGCTGGTCGTTCTTCGCCGTCACCGAATACTTCTTCCCGCTCGTCTACACCATCGAGCCGGAAGCCGGCAAGAAGCACGTCCACAAGCTCGGCGAGGAAGTCGACGTCAGCATCAGGTTCAGCCAGTCGAGCCTG
>DATKYA010000241.1:0-14987 GCA_035528775.1 Planctomycetota bacterium
GAGAAGCTCGCGAAGATCGTCCGCGAGTGGCTTGGCAAGATCGCCAAGGTGCTGGCCAACGACCACCCCGCGAATATGATCCTGCTGCGGGGATTTGCGCGGTATGAGAAGTTCGTGACGATGGACGAGCTGCACGGCATCACGTGCGGAGCCATCGCCACCTACCCGATGTACCGCGGCGTGGCCAAGCTCGTGGGGATGGACGTGATCGACTGCGGCTCCGAGCCGGAAGACGAGGTGGAAGCGCTCAAGAAAAGCTTCGACACGTTCGACTTCTTCTACGTGCACTACAAGAAGATCGACTCGCGCGGCGAGGACGGCGACTTCGCCGCGAAAGTGAAGGAGATCGAGCATTTCGACGCGACTGTGGCCCCCATACGCCAGCTCGCGTGGGACGTGATCGCGGTGACGTGCGACCATTCGACGCCCGCCGTCCTGAAGGCGCACAGTTGGCATCCGTGCCCGCTGATCCTGTGGTCGAAGTACGAGCGGGCCGACGGCTGCGAGCGGTTCGGCGAGACCGAATGCGCCCTGAAAGGCGGCTTGGGCCGGCTGCCCTCCACCGCACTGATGCCCCTGATACTCGCCAACGCCATGCGGCTGGAAAAATTCGGCGCGTAAGAAGATAATCCACAGATTGCACAGATTACCCAGATGATCCACAGATTGCACAGATTTCACAGAGAAGAAAGAAGAGGATAAGGCGAGGAGGGCTATCCTCACGTTCAATCAAGCACGTCATTCTCTTCTTCATCTGTGCAATCTGTGTAATCTGTGTATTATCTTCTCTGAAATCTGTGGATCCCAATCATGATCCTGTATCTGATCAGCGAGCTTGACGTCGGCGGGGCGGAGAAGAGCCTGTATTACCTGGCGAAGGGGCTGTCGCCGCGGTTCGGCAAGCCGGTGGTTGCCAGCCTGTGGGGAGCCGGCCGCGTGGGCGACTGGCTGGAGGCCGCGGGCATCGAGGTGATCCGCCTGCACGCCCGCCGCACGGGTCTGCACGCCCGCCGCACGGGCCTGCTCGTCGCCGGGTGGGAGCTCCGTCGCATCATCAGGTCGGGCCGCTTCAGATTACTGCACACCTTTCTGTATCACGCCAACATCGTGGGCCGGCTGGCCGCCATCGGCACGGGCGTGCCCGTGGTGTCGTCGATCCGCGTGGCCGAGATTGACCGCCCGTTCCGCGTCACCATCGATCGCAAGACCATCAAGTATGTGGCCGCCGAGACGTGCGTTTCGGAGGCGGTGCGGCAGTGGTCGATCCAGCAGGGCCTGCCCGCCGAAAAACTCGTCACGATTCCGAACGCTGTGGACTGCGCTGCCTACGAGGCGCCGCCCGGCGGAATCCGCCGCGAGCTTGGCCTGCCTCCGGACGCACGCATCATACTGTTCATCGGGCGGCTGCATCGGCAAAAGGGGCCGGACGTCCTGCTGCAGGCCGCCGCAATGCTGGCCGAGCGGATGCCGAATGTTCACGTGGTGCTGGCGGGCGACGGCCCGCTGCGGGCGCAGCTTGCACGCAGGGCAGGCGAACTGGGGCTGGGCGAACGATTCCACCTGCTCGGCCCGCGCGACGACGTGCCGGCACTGCTCGCCGACGCCGACCTGCTGGCGCTGCCCTCGCGATGGGAGGGCATGCCCAACGCCGTGCTGGAAGCCATGGCCGCCGGCAAGCCGTCGGTCGCGGCGGACGTCGGCGGATGCCGCGAAGTGATCGTCGACGGCGAGACGGGCCTGCTGGTTCCGCCCAACGATCCGGCAGCGCTGGCTGCCGCCATCGAGCGGATTCTCGCCGACCGCGAGCTGGCGGCCCGCATGGGCGCGGCTGCTCGGCAACGCGCCCAACGCGAGTTCTCCGTCGAGAAGATGGTGAGCAGGAACGAGGAGCTGTACGACAGGGTGCTGGGATGACGGCAAGTCGTCTGCCGCGCGGCGAACAGATCAGGGCTGCCGGGGCGCCGGGGCAGGCTTGGCTCCTTCCGAATAGTCGATATCCCCGCCGGTGTTTTCCTTCAGGATGTTTTGACCGATCTGCGGCGTGGTACCCTCGCCGGTGACGGCGATGCCGAACTGCTTGTTTGCTTCGCAGGTGTTGGCATCGGCGCTTCCGCCGGCTCCCTTGCCGAACTCGATGCCGTGCGCCGCATTTCGGCGGCACTGGTTGCCCTTGACTGTGGCAGCGGTCTGCTTGTCAAACACGCCGATGCCCGATCTCACGTTTTCGGCGCAGATGTTGCTTTCGACGGCGCCGCCCGCGCCGCCGCCGACGTTGATGCCGTAGCGCTGGTTCCGGAGGCAGCGGTTGTTCCTGATTTCCGGGCGGGTTCCCTCGTAGAAGGCAGCGATCCCGGACCACCCGTTTTTCTCGCAGAGGTTCGCGTCCGCCGCGCCGCCGGCGCCGTCGCCGAAGTAGATGCCGTGATGCGCGTTCTCGCGCACGGTGTTGTTCTTGATCAGCGGGGCGGTGTCCTTGTCGTACGCCGCGATGCCCCCGAGCTTGTTCTGCTCGCAGACGTTTTCCCCGGCCACGCCGCCTGCTCCCTTTCCGAAGTACACGCCGTACATCGTGTTCAGCCTGCACGTGTTGTTCTTGACGGTGGATGCCGTGCCGGCGCCGAAGGATGATATGCCCGACTGGGCGTTCGATTCGCAGGAGTTGTGCTCGATCGTGCCGCTCGCGCCCTTGCCCACGTAGATGCCGTGCATCTTGTTCTCACGGGACGTGTTGCCTCGGAAGGTGGCGGTGGTTCCGTTGCCGATGATGGCAAGGCCGGTGTCGCCATTCTTCTCGCAGGTGTTTTCCGTGGCCGTACCGGTCGCGCCGCTGCGAAACCTGATGCCGTCTTGGTTGTTTGCTTCGGATGTGTTCTTCGCCAAGGCGGCCTTCGACCCGTTGAAAACGGCGAACCCGGAAATGCGGTTTTGTGCGGACACGTTGCCTTCCGCGGAGCCTTGAGCCTTCTTGTCGAAGTAGATGCCGTACAGGTTTCTGCGGCACTGGTTGTTCTTCAGCTCAGCCTGCGTGCCCTCGTGGAAGGCGGAGATGCCACCCTGACCATTGTCTTCGCAGATATTGCCAGTCACGGAGCCGTGTGCGCCCTTTTCAAGGTCGACGCCGTGGTTTTCGTTCCTGCGGCAGATGTTCTTGTCGAGAATGGCGTGCGCACCAGCGCCTTCCACAAAGATGCCGCCACGGTCTAGCTCGAAGGTGCAGTCACTGATCGTGATGTTTCCCGCGCCCTGCACAAAAATGCCGTAGCCGCCGCAGTTCCTCGCAACGCACCGCGAAATCTCGATCGTGCTGCCAAACATGCCGATGCCGGAGTAGTGCGTCTTTGTGCCTGGGCGGCTGGTGTGCTCGAAGGTGATCCCGGAAATCCGGCCGGAGAAACAGTTCTGCGCGTAGATCACGTACATGGTCGGCGTGCCGCGAACGATCACTCCCTCCGGCCCATCGCCGACGAGCTGAATGCCGTTCTTGAAGACAAGCGATTCGTTGTAGGTGCCCTTCTTCACGTACACGGTATCGCCGGGCTGGGCGGTATTGATCGCCTTCTGGATGGTCGGGTATTGATGGGGCACGTCGAGGCGGGAATAGCGGGCAATCTTGTCGCGAAGCTGGCGCGCCTCCTGGTTGTCGGGTTCGAGCGTGAGAAGCTCGTCGAGGGCGGCGAGGGCGATCGGGGCTTCTTCCTTGCTGTCGTTGGCCTTGGCGTCGGCGAGCAGCTCTCGCTTGTATGCTTCATTCGCTGCCCGTTCAGCGGCTGGAAGGAGACTGATGGCCCGGTTGTACGCGGCGACGGCGGCGCCCCAATGGCCATCGGCCGCCTGGGCGGCGCGAAGGGCGCTTACGACCTGGCGCCAGGCTTCTCCGCCGTACGTGGAAAGGGTAGCCGCGTCGTATTTACCAAGCTCGGCTTCGTACGTGCGGCGTGCACGTGCAACGCGCTGGCGGCCTTCGGCCCAAGCCTGCGCTTCGCGGTAGGCATCAGCGGCTGCATTCCACGTTTGGGCGGCATCGGCATGCTTGCCACGATCGAAAAGCCCCCGCGCCTTCTGCTGAAGCTGCTCGGCGAGGGCCCAGTGGTTCACGGCGTCGGCCGGGGCACTGGCATTCTGCGCCTGGGCGCGAGCCGCGAGTGCATCCCGCTGGGCGGCGCGGGCCGCCTCCCGCTGTTTTCCGGTCGAGCCGCAGCCTGCCGCCAGCAGCAGCACCGCAGCACACAGCCGCAGCAATATTGTGCTTGGCTTCATCTGATACCTCCTCTTCCCGGCGCTCACCACCATAACAAAGATGCTGCAGGGAATCAAGAAGAAGAACGTGCAGGGAACGCGCGGCATCCGCAGATCGTTTGTGTGCGCGGCAGCGATCCGCCACGCCTGTTTTCGGTGAAGTGCCGGCATGCGTAGCCGAGATTTCATCTGAGGTGAGCAATGAAGCAAAACGTGAATTGGCGCGTGCTGGTGGTTTGCCTGGTGATCGTCTGGGGCGTGGCAGGGGTGGGAAGCCTGTCGAGTCGGCCCGATACGTGGTACGAGTCGGTCAAGCCCTCGTTCACACCGCCCAACTGGGTTTTCGCGGCAGTGTGGGCAGTGCTGTTCTTCCTGATCGCGCTCTCGATGTATCTGTCGTGGACGCGCTCCACGCGCGAGCAGAAGCCGCTGGTCGCAATCCTGTTTGCCGTGAACCTGCTGACGAATATGCTGTGGACGTATTTCTTCTTCACGCTCCGCAGGCCGGGGCTGGCAATGGTGGATCTTGTGCTGATCTGGCTGTCGGCACTGGCGCTGATCATCGTGCTGTGGAAGATCGAACGGCGAGCATCGCTGCTGCTCGTGCCGTACATGCTGTGGGTGAGCTTCGCGGGCGCACTGAACCTGGCGATCCTGTTCTGATCTCGATTCCCCGGATCATGGGCCGTCTTGCGCATCACGCCCGGGCATTACGCCTCCCGGAAATGATCGAACGGCCCATTTCTCATTGACATTTCCCGCCGCTCTCGTAAAATGCATTGATCTTCAGTGGCGGCCCGTGGCGGCCGGAAAGGAAACATCAATGCCTGCATCTGGAAAACTCGCACTGGACGGCGGCACGCCCGCCATCACCGAGCCGATCCCTTCGGGCGGGCACGGCGTTGAGCTGATCGACGACCGCGAGATCGAGGCAGTGGCCGGCGTGCTGCGCAGCAGGAAGCTGTTCCGCTACTACGAAGGCTCGCAGTGCGAGCTGTTCGAGAAGGAAGTCTGCGCGTGGCTGAACGTGAAGCACGCGGTCTTCCTCAACTCGGGCACGTCGGCCCTCATCTGCGGGCTCGCGGGCCTGCAGGTCGGCCCGGGCGACGAGGTGATCGTTCCGGCGTACACCTACATCGCATCGGCGGCGGCGATTGTCGGTGTCGGCGCGATCCCCATCATCGCGGAGATCGACGACTCGCTGGGCCTTGACCCGGCCGACCTGCGCCGCAAGATCACCCGCCACACGAAAGCCGTCATCCCCGTGCACATGCAGGGCGTGCCGTGCAAGCTCGACGAGATCCGCCGCGTCGCCCGCGAGCACAGCCTCGCCGTGGTGGAAGACTGCTGCCAGGCGGTAGGTTCCAGCTACCGCGGCAAGCCCACAGGCTCCGAGAGCCACGGCGGCGCCTGGAGCTTCAACTACTACAAGTCCATCACCACCAGCGAAGGCGGCGTGTTTTTCACGAGCGATCCGGACGTCTTCGAGCGAGCGCTGTTCCAGTCGGAGCCCGGCCTGCCGATGTGGCTGAAGGATCGCACCACGTGGCGGACGCCCCCGTTCAGCCGTGCGGGCTATCGGGGCAACGAGATTCTGGCGGCGATCGCGCGCGTGCAGCTCACGAAGCTCCCGCAGGTGCTCGAGCATTGCCGCCGGCTCAAGCGGACCTTGCTCGAATCGCTGAAGCCCCCGAAGTGCTACGTTCGCCAGCACGTGGACGATCCCGCCGGCGACAACGGCATCAGCTTCGCGATGATCGTTCGCACGCCGCAGCTCGCGAAGAAACTGGCCGAAGCACTCGGTGCCGAGGGGCTGGGCGTGGGCAGCGCCTACAACGACGGTTTTCCCGATCGCCACGTCTACACCTACTGGGATTCGATCCTCAACAGGAACGGCGCCACGGCCGCCGGTTACCCGTGGGCCGATCCCAGCTACAAGGGCACCGTGAACTACTCGAAAGACATGTGCCCGAAGTCGCTCGACATCCTCAGCCGGGCGCTCCGCATCGGCATCAATATGAAAACGAACGAGACGCATGTGCGGCAGATCGCCCAGGCGATCAACAAGGTGGATGCGGCGCTGGGGTGAGATCGGAAACAAGCGAACGGACGGACACACAATCATGGAATTCCACGACTGCAACTGCTTCATCGGTTTACCGGCCAATGGTATCCTGCGGCCGGTGCGCACCGCCGGGGAGCTGCTGGCCCAGATGGACCGCTCGGGCATATCGCGGGGGCTTGTGTGGCACGTGGCCCAGCGCGATTACTCCGCCGTTGCCGGCAACAAACTGCTGGCCGATGCCATTGCCGGCCACGCTGACCGGCTCACCGGCTGCTGGGCGATCCTCCCCACGCAAACGCCGGAGCTGCCGGGGCCGGATGAGTTGTTCGTGCAGATGGCGAAGGCGAACGTGCGGGCGCTGCGGGCCTTCCCGCGGCTGCACCGTTACCTGCTGCGTGGCGAATGCGTCGGCACGCTCCTCGAGCAGGTCGTCGCCCGCCGCGTCCCCCTGATGCTGTCGGTCAATGCCGCCTGTACGTGGGAGGACGTCTACAACATCCTCGCTGAGTTCACCGAGCTTACCGCCATCGTCTGCAACGTCGGCAGTTGGGGCCCGGACCGGCTGTTCCGCCCGTTGTTCGAGCGGTATCCGAACGTCTGCATGGAGATCAGCGAGTATATCCTCGACTACGGCATCGAGGACGCGGTGCGGGCGTACGGCGCGCGGCGCCTGCTCTATGGTTCCGACTTCCCCGCCGCCGACCACGGCGGCATGATGCTCGCACTCAAGCACGCCGACATCAGCGACGACGACAAGCAGGCGATCGCAGGGGGAAATCTGGACAGGATGCTGAGCGAGGTGCGGCTATAGGAAAATGGCTGACTGGGGGAGTGGGAGAAGAAGGCTCCGGTCCATTCTGTCCACTTCGTCCACTATGTCCATTTCGTCCACTATGTCCACTTCGTCCACTGAAACTGGACGGAAGAATAGCAGGATCACAGTGAACACCAGAACATACATCAATCCCGATTCCCCTCTCGCGGCTGAATTCTGGGAGCACGGCAAGGCGGCGTCGTGCCCGGTGTACGATATGCACGGGCACATGGGGGTGTGGCATTCGATCTACTTTCCGCGGGCCGAGGCGGCGGAGATGGCAAAATCAATGGACGCGGCGGGCGTGCGCCTGTTATGTTTTGCGCATCACGCGTCGCTGTTTGCGCCCGATATTGGGAATGCGGCGGCGGTCCAGGCCGTGCGGGCGTTCCCGGATCATTTCCGGGCGTACCTGTCGGTGAACCCGCACTACCCGGAGTTGCTGAGCCGCGACTTGGCGGAGTTTGATTCGCTGCGCGACGTCTATGTCGGGCTGAAGTTCCTGGCCGACTACCACGGCGTGCCGATCAGCGACGACCGCTACCGGGGCGCGTGGGAGTTTGCGAACGACCGCGGCCTGCCGGTCCTCTCGCACACCTGGGGTGGCAGCCCGTGCAACGGAGCATCCGAGATCCGCAAGATCGCCACCAGGTACTCGAGGATTAAGCTGTTTCTGGGGCACAGCCTCAACAACCGCTGGTCCGAGGCGGTCGACCTCGCCCGCGAGTTCCCGCACGTCTATCTGGAGTTGACCTCGGTGCTCGGTCGGCGCGGCGTGCTCGAGTTCTTCTGCGAGAAGGTCGGCAGCCACCGCCTGCTGTATGGCACCGATCTGCCGTGGTTCGACGAGCATCAGTCGGTGGGGTCGGTGCTGGCGGCGGAGATAACGGAGGAAGACAGGCATAATATACTGCATCGGAATGCGGAAAAACTTCTCGAAGAAGAGAACGAACGTCGAACGCCCAACGTCGAACGCTGAACGTCGAAGTAGGAGAGCACATCGCGTCACAGCAATGGAGTGCAACTATGAGCGGGCAAGGGGAGGAAAAGAAACGCACGGGCGATCGCTCGGGGGAATATAACCTTGAGGAAAGGTTGCTGGCGTATGCGACCAGGATAGTGCGGGTCGTGGAGAGCTTGCCAAACACCAAAGCGGGAAACCACGTGGCGTCGCAACTGCTGCGCGCGGGTACGTCTCCTTTGTCGAACCATGGTGAAGCTCAATCGGCTGAGTCACGTTCCGACTTCGTCCACAAATTGTCCATCTGCCTGAAGGAGTTGCGCGAAACCCAGCGGTGGCTTTACCTGGCTCAGCGAGTTCCATTGGTAAAGCCGCCATCAAAGCTTGATGAACTGGTTGCGGAAACAGACGCGCTCGTCCGCATATTCGCCTCAAGCATTCAAACGGCGCACCACCATGGCCGGAGACCGCAGGGTGGCACCCCGGGCAAGGATTCATCGGAGGCAGGGTGACATGATGTTTCGGTCACAGCCAGCAGATGGCCTTCTTACTTCAGCGTTCAGCGTTCAGCGTTCGGCGTTCGACGTTCGTTTTCCTTTTTTGTTGATGTTCTGCTGAATTATGGTTAATCCATTTCGTATCGCCTTGGCCCAACTGAACCCCACCGTCGGCGCGCTGACCGCCAACGCCGACCTCATGCGCGACTATATCGAGCGGGCGCGTGCCGCCGGGGCGGATCTCGTGGCCTTCCCCGAGATGTGCCTCACGGGCTATCCGCCGGAGGACCTGCTCCTGCGGCCCGGCTTCGTGGCTGATGCCGTTGCCCAGCTCGAGAAGCTGGCGAAATCCGCCACCGGCATAACCGTCGTCGCCGGCTGCGTGAGCGGCAGGAACCGGAAGGTCTTCAACGCGGCTGCCGTGCTCCACTCCGGTGAGAAAGCGGGCGCCTACTACAAGCAGCTCCTGCCCAACTACGGCGTGTTCGACGAGAAACGCTATTTCGCTCCAGGCGAGGAAAACCTCGTCTGGCGGCTGGGCCAGGCCACGATCGGAATCTCCATCTGCGAAGACATCTGGTCCGCCACTGGGCCGCACGTCGACCAGGCCCGCGCCGGGGCCGACATCATCCTGAACATCTCCAGCTCGCCCTTCCACGCGCAGAAGCTCCTGGAGCGCCAGCGAATGCTCCGCACCCGGGCACGCAGCCTCGGCACCTACGCGTGCTACGTGAATCTCGTCGGCGGGCAGGACGAGCTTGTCTTCGACGGCGGCAGCCTGATCATGGATCCCGCCGGCAAGCTCGTGGCCATGGGCAGGCAGTTCGAGGAAGACCTCATCGTGGCCGAACTCGACCTGAAAGCCGTGAAGGGAACCGCCCGCACCGAGGAGCCGGCGAATCCCGTGCGGGTCCGCAAGCTCAAGCCGTGCGAGCCATTGCTGCCCAAGCCGGCCATCACCACCGATCACATGGCCCCCGGCTACGAACGCTGGGAGGAAATCTACCGAGCCCTGATGCTGGGCCTGCACGACTACGTGGTGAAGAACCGCTTCCAGAAGGTGGAGGTAGGCCTGAGCGGCGGCATCGATTCCACAATCGTCGCCGCCATCGCGGTGGACGCGCTGGGCAAGGACAACGTGATCGGCATGACAATGCCCTCGCGATATACGTCGAAGGGCACGCTCACCGACGCCCAGCTCGTCGCCCGGCGCCTCGGCATCCGCCTGATCACGCTGCCGATCGAGAACGTCTTCAAGAGCTACCTCGACACGCTCGCCGACGTGTTTGCCGGGATGCCGCCGGACACCACCGAGGAGAACCTGCAGGCACGCATCCGCGGGAACCTCCTGATGGCGCTGTCAAACAAGTTTGGCTGGCTGCTGCTGAGCACCGGGAACAAGAGCGAAACCAGCACCGGCTACTGCACGCTCTACGGCGACATGGCGGGTGGATTCGCGCTGCTGAAGGACGTGCCCAAGACGTGGGTCTACGAATTGGCGCTGCATCGCAACCAGAAGGCGGGCTACGACCTCATTCCACAGAGCGTGATCGACCGCCCGCCCTCGGCCGAGCTGCGGCCGAACCAGACCGACCAGGACTCCCTCCCGCCTTACGACGCGCTCGATGCGATCATCGAGGCATACGTCGAGCGCGACATGAGCCGCGCCGAGATCATCGGGTCCGGCTTCGATCCCGCACTCGTCCATCGCGTGGCGACCATGATCGATCGCAACGAATACAAGCGGCGGCAGGCCCCGCCCGGCCTGAAGATCACCCCCAAGGCGTTCGGCCGCGACCGCAGGATGCCGCTCACGAACAGATATAGCTGAAGATGACCGGATGACCGGGGAACAGCAGAGCACCCAGGAAAGCTGGAGAACGTTCAACGAGCAAACAAGCAACGGCCAACGATCAACAGATAGGCTCATTGGCTTGGTCCACTGGGTCCACTTCGTCCACTTGGTCCACTGCACTTAAGGAGACTTGCCGTGCCCCCTGTAAAGCGAGTAGGAGTGCTCACTGCCGGCGGCGACTGCCCGGGCCTGAATGCCGTGATCCGGGCGGTCACGAAGAGCCTGATCAACACGCACAACGTCGAGGTCGTGGGCGTCAAGGACGGCTTCCAGGGCCTCATCGAGAAGCGGGCGATCATGCTCAGCTCCAACGACGTGTCCGGCATTCTGACGCAGGGCGGCACGATCCTCGGCACTACCAACAAGGCTAACCCGTTCAAGTACGGCGTGGAGCGCGATGGCCAGTTCGTGGTGGAAGACCGGTCGGACGAGGTGCTCGCCAACGCCGAAAAGATGGGGATCGAAGTGCTCGTCTGCATTGGCGGCGACGGCACCCAGCATATCGCTTACGAACTGGAGAATAAGGGCATGCGCGTGATCGGCGTGCCCAAGACCATCGATAACGACCTCCGCGAGACGGACCTGACGTTCGGTCACGACACCGCCGTGAGCATTGCGACTGACGCGGTGGACCGCATTCACACCACCGCGATGTCGCACCACCGCGTGATGGTGATCGAGACGATGGGCCGCAACGCCGGCTGGATCGCACTGCACGCGGGAATCGCCGGCGGGGGCGACATCATCCTGATTCCCGAAATCCCCTATACGATCGAGGCGGTGAAGAAGAAGATCGAGGATCGCGTTCGCAACGGCCGCCTGTTCAGCATCATCGTGGTGGCGGAAGGCGCCAAGCCCAAGGGCGGGCACATGGTAGTCAAGGAGCGCGTGTGCGACCCCAGCGAACCGGTCCGACTGGGCGGCATCGGCCAGAAAGTGGCCGACGACGTCGAGAAGGCAACCGGCATCGAAAGCCGTGTGACGGTGCTGGGCCACCTGCAGCGGGGAGGCACGCCCACGGCGTACGACCGCATCCTTGCCACGCGGTTCGGCGCGGCCGCGACCGACCTGATCGCCGCCGGCGTCTCCGGCAAGATGGTCGCCCTCAAAGGCAGCGAGATCGTGCCCGTCCCCATCGCACTGGCGGTATCCGGGCTGAAACTCGTCGATCCGGACTCTTCAATCGTGAAGGCCGCACGCGAGGTGGGCACCAGCTTCGGGAACGAGAGCTGACCTGCCGGTGTACCCGCAGGGGCCAATGCCATTGCGTGGTAGGGCGAACCTTGTGTTCGCCCTCGTACGAATGTCCATGTCGCGTCACCCGTTGTAGGGGCGAACCTTGTGTTCGCCCTCCTCGATCCACCGGCAATCGCCGTCCGCCGTAGGGGATGCGCATCCCCCGGCCGCGCCAGGCGCCTCACCAAAAGTTACAATACTGATAGTTGACAGCACGGGAACCTCATGGTATAATGAGCGTCAATAGTGATGGGGGTGCTCTGTACCCAGCTCCGGCGGAGGTGAAAGACCCCACGCTCGCGCCTTCATTACGAGGGAGACCTGCAGACTTCCTGCGGCTATTACGACAAGGAAAGGACTCATCATGCCGACGGCACGGGACGTAAACTTCGCGGATGCGGCGGTTGAAGAGGGCCTTGTGACGTCCGAGCAGGCGGAACAATGCCTGGCCGAGATGAAACACGCCGAAAGCATCGGGGCCATCGTCACCCTCGACGCGGTGATGGTCAAGAAGGGATTGCTTACCCGAAAAGAGGCAGACGAGGTGCTGGAGGGATTGGCCCGCAAGCGCGTGCCCCGGCGCATCGCCGGCTACGAAATCCTCCAGACCGTCGGCCGCGGCGGGATGCACACCGTCTTCAAGGCCAGGCAGATCTCCATGGATCGCATGGTCGCCCTCAAGGTCCTCTCGCCCAAGCTTTCCAGCCAGAAGCAGTACGTGGAGCGGCTCTTCAAGGAAGCCCGAGCCGTGGCGATGCTCAGCCACGAAAACATCATCCAGGGCTACGATGTGGGCGAGGCATCCGGCTACTACTACTTCGCCAGCGAGTTTGTAGACGGCGAGTCGGTTGCCGCGCGGATGGCTCGTGAAGGGAAGATCCGGGAAGCCGACGCCCTCGCGATCGTCGAGCAGATCGCCCTAGCTCTCTCCTACATCCACATCACCGTGAACATGATCCACGGTGACATCAAGCCTGGCAACATCATCCTGACGCAGAAGGGCGTGGCGAAGCTGGCCGACCTCGGCCTGGCCCGCATCATCGGCGAGGCCGGCGTTACCGAGGCGGGCACCCCGCACTACATCTCGCCCGAGCAGGCACGCGGCACCGTCGACATGGACATCCGGTCCGACATCTATTCCCTGGGCGCCACGCTGTTCCACATGGTCACCGGCGTGCCGCCCTACGCGGGCAATACGGCCAACTCGATCATTGCCAAGCACCTGACCTCCCCGATCCCCTCGCCGCAGATCCTCACGCCGGAGCTGTCGCCCGGCACCTGCACGCTGATCACCACGATGCTCGCAAAGGACCGCAACGAGCGGTATCAGACGCCGGATGAGCTGCTGCAGGACATCCGGAAGGTGCGTTCGGGCCTGACGCTGCCGGTTGCTCCGCGGCGGAAAGCTGGCGCGGCGGCTCCCTACCAGTACACGCCCCCGCCCGCCACGTTCACCGGGGCGCCCTACCGCCGGCAGAAGCAGTCGCGCCCGGCGTGGCTCGTTCCCGCGGTCGTCGCGGCGGCGGTCGTGGTGCTGGCGGTGGCGGCCATGCTGATGATGCAGCGCGGCAAGCGGCGCCAGCCGGACCAGCCCGTTGAGGCCGGCGGCCCGGGAACAACCGTTGAGAAAGGCGACGACCGGGAAGCCCTCGCCGGCAAAGCTTTCCCCGAACTCGGGAAGTTCGCGGAGAGCAATCCCTCCGACCCGTTGCGCGTCATCGCCGCATGCCAGGAATTCGCCGCCCGCTGGGCCGGCACATCGTACGCCAAGAAGGCTGTGGAGATGGCGGCTGCCATTCGCGACCGCGAGGAAACCGAAGCAGAAGCGACCTTCCGGAAGCTGAAGGCCGAAGCCGACAAGCTGGCGGCGGATGAATACTACTCGAAGGCCATCGCCGTCTACAAGCAGTATCCGCAACGGCTGATTTCGGAGAAGTACCGCAAGGCCGTGGCCGACGAGGCCGTGGCCCTCAAGAAGAAGGCGCGCGAGCGCACGGACGACGTCCTCAGGAAAGCGGACGAACTCGCGAAGAAGAACCAACTCGAGGAGGCCGCCCAGACGCTGGATGCAGCCCGGAAATTCGGCTTCGAGGACGTGACCAAGCTGGTGGATGACCAGCAGGCGGAATACCGCAAGACCGTAGTTGAGGCCAAGCAGAACGACGCCGAGCGGGCGCGGGGCGAGTTCACCTCATTCCTCAAGACCGTGGCACGGCACGAGCGGAACGGCAGCTTCACCCTCGCCCTCCAGGAGTGCGACCGGTTCCTCGGCAAGTACGCGGCGCTTGAGCAATCGCACTCGGAAGTCTGTGATGAAGCCAAACTCATGAAGGCGGAGGTGGAGAACCTGCGCGACATGCGGAAGCTGGTGTCCGATTCGCTCGGCAGGGCGATTGGCGAGACCATCGAATTCCGGGCCGGCGGCATCCTGCTCAAAGGCAAGGTGTCTAGCGCCACCGGCGAGAAAGTGACCATCGACATCAACGGCACGCACATCGCCAAGCGGCTGCAGGAGATCGAGCCCGACAGCGTGCTGAGCCTGGCCGGCGTGCGCGGCACAGACCCCGCGACCACCCAGCGGCGGCTGATGTTCCTCGTGGCCGTCGGCGAGTATGACAAGGCCGATGAAGCCGTCGATCTGCTGGGCGACGACGCCATGATCCAGGTCTGGAAGGGCCGGATCAGCACCCGCCGCGACATGTTCCACCTTGACGAGGATGACGTGAAGGCACAGTCGGCCCTCGACGGCCTCCGCAAGCTGGCCCTCAACAAGAAGGCCCGAACGTTGCTCGTGGGCTTGTATCGCTACAAGAAGGCCTACGGCTCGACCGAGACATTCCAGGACAACCAGGCCGAGCACGACACCCTGCGGCTCGAGGCGGAGGCCGGGATCTGCAGGGATCTCGACATCACCACGCACAAGGAAGGCGAGGTGGTGGAGCTGATCGACCTCCTCCGCGATTACGTGCGCTGGGAAAAGGACAACAAGTGCCCGAAGACCAAGGCGTGTCGCAACTGCGCCGGCAGGGGCTACACGTTGCATCCTATGCAATGCCCCCGCTGCTATGGTCGCGGCACGATCACCTGCGCCCGTTGCTACGGACGGGGCTATACCTATGGCTTGTTCCGCGCCGAATGCAGCACGTGCCTGGGCACGGGCCGGCTGCGCTGCCCCACGTGCGCCGGCAGGGGCATCATCTCCCGCAAGGAAGCATGCCTGATGTGCGATGGTCGCGGACAGGACCTGTGCCCGATCTGCCAGGGAACCGGCTTCAAGGAACCCATCCCTCTGCACCTGCAGAAAGCGCTCGAAGACCTGAAGG